>CAYMNN010000009.1:0-23953 GCA_964391815.1 uncultured Candidatus Planktophila sp. | reverse complement strand
GAGCGTGCTGAGGTATCTTGAGCGCTGGTCAAGCGCATCGACGAAAGGCAGATAATGAGTAAAAACTCTTTCAACGCAAAGAAGAATCTAGAAGTTGCGGGTAAGAGTTTCGAGATTTTTGATATCTCGCAGATCGAGGGCGCTGCCACCCTGCCTTACAGCCTCAAGGTGCTACTCGAAAATTTATTGCGCACCGAAGACGGCGCCAACATCACCGCTGAGCACATTAAGTCCCTAACATCATGGGATCCCGCTGCTGAACCAGATACTGAAATTCAATTTACGCCAGCTCGAGTGATCATGCAGGACTTCACCGGAGTTCCTTGCGTTGTAGACCTAGCAACAATGCGTGAAGCAATCGTTGATCTAGGGGGAGACCCTTCCAAGGTAAATCCGCTTGCACCTGCAGAACTAGTTATTGATCACTCAGTTATCGCAGATAAGTTTGGAACTAAGGATTCTTTTGAGCAAAACACTGACATCGAATACGAGCGCAATCAGGAGCGTTACCGTTTCTTGCGTTGGGGTCAGACCGCCTTTGATGAGTTCAAGGTAGTTCCACCTGGAACTGGAATTGTTCACCAAGTAAATATTGAATACCTTGCCCGCGTTGTTATGACACGCACCGTTGAAGGAACGCTTCGAGCATATCCAGACACCGTTGTTGGAACCGATTCACACACAACAATGGTCAACGGTCTCGGAGTCCTTGGCTGGGGTGTTGGCGGTATCGAGGCCGAGGCAGCTCTGCTTGGCCAACCAGTTTCAATGTTGATTCCACGAGTAGTTGGCTTCAAGCTAACAGGTGAACTTCCACTTGGAACAACTGCAACAGATATGGCTCTTACGATCACCGAGATTTTGCGTAAGGTCGGCGTGGTTGGCAAGTTTGTGGAATTTTTCGGAAGCGGCGTGACATCTGTCCCGATGGCTAACCGAACCACAATCGGAAACATGAGTCCTGAATATGGTTCAACATGTGCGATTTTCCCAATCGATGAAGAAACACTTCGCTACTTGCGCCTAACAGGACGAAGTGATGAGCAAGTTGCCTTGGTTGAAAAGTATGCCAAGTCTCAGGGAATGTGGCATGACCCTTCAGTGGAACCACGTTTTTCACAAGTTGTGGAACTTGATCTTTCTACCGTTGTTCCATCAATTTCAGGTCCAAAGCGTCCTCAAGATCGAATCTCATTAAGTGATTCAAAGAGTGCCTACCAAAAGATTGTGCCAAGTTATTTCGGCGAAAAGACTAATAAAGGTGAAGTTGCAGCAGGTTCAACTCGTGTAAAAAATGGCGATGTTGTAATTGCATCTATTACCTCGTGTACAAACACCTCTAACCCTTCCGTAATGATCGGTGCTGCTCTGCTAGCTAAGAAGGCGGTAGAAAAAGGTCTTAAATCAAAGCCTTGGGTCAAGACAACTTTGGCACCAGGTTCAAAGGTGGTCACTGATTACTATGATCGCGCTGACCTTACAAAGTACATGGAAGCGCTGGGCTTTAACCTTGTTGGTTACGGTTGCGTGACATGTATCGGTAACTCTGGCCCGCTTCCAATCGATATTAGCAAGGCAATTAATGACTCGGATTTAGCAGTTACTGCAGTTCTATCTGGTAACCGTAACTTTGAAGGTCGAATTAGCCCTGATGTAAAGATGAACTACTTGGCATCGCCTCCGCTAGTGGTTGCCTATGCCATTGCCGGAACTATGGATCATGATTTCGAAAAAGATTCCTTGGGTAAGGATTCAGCAGGAAACGATGTTTTCTTGAAGGATATTTGGCCAACTCCACAAGAGATTCAATCCGTTATTGATTCATCTATTTCATCCGAGATGTTTACTAAGGATTACGCAACGGTTTTTGAAGGCGATCATCGCTGGAAGTCTCTTGCAACGCCAACAGGCAAGGTATTTGAATGGGATGAGAAATCTACTTACGTTCGAAAGCCGCCTTACTTTGATGGAATGCCAAAGAATCCAACACCGGTAACTGACATTTCAGGTGCTCGCGTTCTGGCAGTTCTAGGTGATTCAGTAACTACGGATCACATTTCTCCAGCTGGAAACATCAAGGCGGATTCTCCTGCAGGTAAGTACTTAGCGGAGCACGGAATCGAACGTGCAGATTTCAATTCTTACGGCTCACGCAGAGGTAACCACGAAGTAATGATTCGTGGAACTTTTGCAAACATTCGTTTAAAGAATTTGCTGCTAGATGGTGTTGAGGGTGGATTTACTCGCAACTTCCTTGCTAATGGCGAACAGACAACGATTTATGATGCATCAGTTGCTTACCAAGCTGCTGGCGTTCCACTAGTTATCTTGGCTGGCAAAGAATACGGCTCTGGTTCTTCTCGTGACTGGGCAGCAAAGGGAACTGCGTTACTTGGTGTACGCGCAGTTATTGCTGAAAGCTTCGAGCGTATTCACCGTTCTAATTTGATTGGAATGGGAGTTTTGCCATTGCAGTTTAAGGATGGCGAAACTGCGGCAACGCTTGGACTAGATGGAACCGAAGTGTTCTCAATTACCGGAATCACCGCACTTAACTCTGGGGGAGTTCCAAAGGAGCTGAAGGTAACTGCAGGGGATAAGAGCTTTACTGCAAAGGTTCGCATCGATACACCTGGTGAGGCTGACTACTATCGCCACGGCGGAATCATGCAATACGTCCTTCGATCATTGTTGGTTGAGTAACTTCTTACTCTCTCACGATGAAAATTAACATCCAGTCGCCAGACCAACTTCGGGCTATGAGTCCTGAAGAATTAAATGTTCTGGCCTCGGATATACGTGAATTTCTGATTGAAAAAGTTTCACGCACCGGGGGACACTTAGGTCCAAACCTTGGAGTCGTTGAATTAACTATTGCGATACATAGAGTTTTTCAGTCTCCACGTGACATTGTTCTCTTTGATACTGGCCATCAGTCATATGTTCACAAGATCCTTACGGGTCGAGCTGATCAGTTTGATCTTTTGCGCCAACGAGATGGAATTTCTGGATATCCAAATCGACGCGAGAGCGACCACGATGTGATTGAAAATTCACATGCATCTACCGCACTTTCGTGGGCCGATGGTGTTTCACGCGGCTTTTCATTAACTGGCCAACCTGATCGACATGTTGTTGCAGTTGTCGGAGACGGTGCTTTGACCGGCGGAATGTCGTGGGAAGCGCTCAACAATCTTTCTCCAGAATCAGATCGAAATCTTGTGATCGTTGTCAACGATAACGAACGCTCATATTCGCCAACAATTGGTGGTTTAGCTACATACCTGACTACTTTGCGTGCAAGTAAGGAATACGAGCGCATCTTGAGTCGTGGCAAAAGAATGTTGCATAACACTCCAGTAGTCGGAAAACATGTTTACGGCGCGCTACACGGAATTAAAAAAGGAATGAAGGACATGCTGGCTCCGCAAGGCATGTTTGAAGATCTTGGATTTAAGTATTTGGGTCCCATCGATGGTCACGATATCGAGGCCATGGAAAAAACTTTGCAGATGGCTAAAGAGTTTGGTTCACCCGTAATTGTGCATGCAATTACTGAAAAAGGGCGGGGTTACAAGCCAGCTCAAGAAGATATGGCTGAAAAATTCCATGCGGTAGGAATTGTTGATCCAGTGACTGGAAAGCCGCTTAAGGCTTCTGCAACCTCTTGGACCAATGTTTTTTCAGATGAGATCACCCAAATTGGTGCAGAAAATCCGGCAGTTGTCGCCATTACCGCTGCGATGCTGGGTCCTACAGGTTTAGATAAGTTCGCGTCGAATTTCCCAGATAGAACAATTGATGTTGGAATTGCAGAACAGCATGCTGTTACGAGCGCGGCAGGTTTAGCCTACGCGGGTATTCATCCAGTGATTGCTATTTATTCGACTTTTCTCAATCGTGCATTTGATCAGTTGCTCTTAGATGTTGCTTTGCATAACGCAGGAGTTACTTTTGTTTTAGACCGCGCCGGAATCACAGGAGATGACGGTCCATCCCACCATGGAATCTGGGATTTAGCCCTGACCGGAATAGTTCCGCACATGCATGTAGGTGCACCACGAGACGGAGCACGTCTGAAAGAGTTGTTACGTCAGAGTATTGCTATCGACAACGCGCCTTCAATGATTCGTTTTCCAAAGGGTGCCATCCCTGCAGATATTCCTGCCCTTGAAAGAGTTTCAGGGATAGATGTTTTACATCGTGGCAACAGTAAACAAGTTCTCTTGATCAGTGTTGGTTCGATGGCATCGATGGCAATAGAAGTTGCCCAACTTGCCCATGAACAAGGCATTGAAATAACCGTCATTGACCCATTGTGGGTTAAACCGATTTCAAACAATGTCACCGCTTGGTGTGCTGATTACGAAACTATCGTTGTGATGGAAGATGGAATCAAGCATGCAGGAATCGCCAGCACAATATCTGAGGCGTTAGGCCAAGCCGGAAGTAACCGTCTTGTGCATTCAGTAGGCGTGCCCCTTGAATTCATTGAGCACTCAAAGCGCAATGAAATCTTGGAAGATCTAGCGATTACCCCTGCTGCAATCGTCCAACAGATTGCAGGCTGGATTTCTTAGATCTATGGAAGGGAAGCTATTCCCTTTTCGTGGAAACGCTTACCTGTAACAGCTTCGCTAATTCCTTCACGATCCAAGTACGGCAAGATTCCACCCAAATGCATTGGCCAACCAGCACCCATCAACATGCAAAGATCGATTTCAGCTGGAGTCGTTACGACACCTTCATCAAGCATCATGCGAGCTTCTTCAGCCAACGCCTTTAGTGCGCGCGCGCGAACTTGTTCTGCTGTCGACGGTGTAGTTCCCTTTTCAATCAAAGCAAGGGCTGCAGGGTTGGCAGAAACTGCGCCATTGTCGCCCTTGATGTAGAAATTGCGAACTCCCTCCTTGACCATACGTTGCATCGTTGGTGAGATTCGGTAGCGCGGACCTAGGTTGTTGTGCAAAGTTTCAGATACGTGCAAAGCAACGCCTGGTCCGACTAAATCCAGCAACTGGAATGGAGACATTGGGAAACCAATTTCCATCATCGCTGCATCTGCAACCTCTGGAGCTGTTCCTTCATCAACGGCATCAGTTACTTCGCCCATGAAACGAGTTAGCAAACGGTTAACAACAAAGCCAGGAGCATCCTTACAAATGATCATGGTCTTCTTGAGTTCTTTTCCAACCGCGATAGCTGTTGCTGTGGTTGCATCATCAGTAGTCGAAGTGCGAGCAACTTCAAGCAACGGCATTACCGCAACTGGATTAAAGAAGTGGAAACCAACTACGCGCTCAGGGTTCTTCAAGCCTTCAGTCATGCGTTCAACTGACAACGATGAAGTATTTGTTGCCAGAACGCACTCGGCAGAGACAATACCTTCGAGCTTTTTGAAGAGTTCTTGCTTAAGGGAAAGTTCTTCAAAGATTGCTTCAATGATGAAGTCACATCCGGCAAAGACCGATTGATCTGCTGAACCCGAAACAAGAAGGGATAGGCGACCAGCTGACTCTGGGCTCATGCGCTTCTTCTCAACTAACTTAGCCAGCTCATTTCTTACCCAAGCAACACCCTTATCGGCGCGTTCTTGATCGATATCTGTCATGACAACTGGGCACTTCAAGTTTCGTACCAAAAGCAGCGCTAACTGTGAAGCCATTAAGCCAGCTCCAACAACGCCAACTTTAGTAACTTTACGAGCAAGGGCAGGCTTTGGTGCACCTTCAACCTTCTTGCGCTTTTTCTGAATCAAATTAAAGGCATACAGTGAAGCGCGAAGCGGATCAGACATTGTTAAATCAGCAAGAACTTGATCCTCGGCATCAAAGCCTTCACCCAGTGTGTTGCTCTTTGCCGCAGCGATAAGTTCTAACGCTTTCATCGGTGAAGCTATTGTTGCTCCGCCATATTTCTTAAGAGCTGCTGCTTTTCCAGTTGCTAGTGCACTTTCCCAAGCAGGATCATTGCTGTAATCAGCACGTTCAATTTTTGTAGTTCCGTTCAGGATTCCAACTGCAAAGCCGATAGAGCGCTCGATGAAATCAGCAGGCTCAAACATGGCATCAACAACACCGAGCTTGAGCGCATCCTTGGCTTTCATCATCGTATTGTTGTTTAGCGCATTGAGCATGATTACTTGAACTGCGCGTTCTGGACCAATTAACTTAGGCAAAATTGTTGCTCCGCCCCAACCTGGCACCAAGCCTAGGAAAACTTCTGGCAGCGCTGTAAATGCCGTCGATGCAACGGTGCGGTAATGGCAATGAAGTCCAACTTCAAGGCCGCCACCAAGTGCAAGACCATTGATGAAAGCAAAAGTAGGGATCTTTGATTCGCCAAGACGACGGAAAACATCGTGACCTAATTTTCCGATCGCCAGTGACTGGTTGCGATCATTAAGGAATGAAAGCGCAGACAAGTCAGCACCAGCGGCAAAGATAAAAGGCTTTCCAGTGATTGCAATTGCGGCAGGGTTGCGACCGATGGCATCGGTGATTGCTGCATCTAACGCTTTAACCGATTGTGGACCAAAAGTATTTGGACGATTGTGATCATGTCCGTTGTCCAAAGTAATCAGCGCCATCTGACCTTTGCCACCAAAGGCAGATAGATCGATTTCCCGAACTAATGCATTGGTAACAACTTCTTCAGGTGCTCCAGCTGGAAGAGTGATATCTGCGCTCATGATTACTTAGCTCCCTTGAAATTTGGGTTTTCCCAGATAACTGTTCCACCCATACCTAGACCAATACACATTGTTGTAATTCCATAGCGAACTTCTGGTTGTGCTTCAAAGGTACGTGCAAGGTTAAGCATCAAGCGCACACCAGATGATGCAAGTGGGTGCCCAACTGCAATGGCGCCGCCATATGGATTAACGCGTGGATCGTCATCGGCAATTCCAAAGTGATCAAGGAATGCAATCACTTGAACTGCAAAAGCTTCGTTAATCTCGAATGCACCGATATCTGCAATCGTAAGTCCTGCTTGCTTTAGCGCCTTGATAGTGGATGGAACAGGTCCGTATCCCATGATTTCTGGCTCGACACCTGCAAAGGCGTAAGTAACCATTTTGGCTTTAATGGTTAAACCAAGTTCAAGCGCTTTTTCTTCGCTAGCAAGTAGCGCCGCAGTTGCACCGTCATTGAGACCAGAAGAGTTTCCTGGAGTTACGCGACCTGCAGGACGGAAAGGTGTCTTAAGTCCTGCCAAACCTTCCATTGTTGTCTGAGGACGTGGAGCTTCATCTGCAGTTACAACTGTCCAACCAAGTTCTGCATTGCGTGCAGCAGTTGGAATCAAATCTCGTTGGATCTTTCCTTCGGCGTAGGCTTTAGCGGTCTTGAGTTGCGAATTCATTGCGTAACGATCGGCACGTTCTTTAGTCAACTGCGGAAAGCGATCATGCAAACGCTCAGCAGTTGCACCCATTGCAAGAGCATCTTGTTCAACAATGCGTTCTGCAAGGTAGCGTGGATTTGGATCCATTCCTTCACCCATTGGGTGGTTACCCATATGTTCAACACCGCCGGCAATTGCAATTTCATTTGTTCCCATTGCAATTGCACCTGCAATTGTTGTCACCGCAGTTAACGCACCTGCGCACCAACGATCGATGGAATAACCAGGAACTGTGTTAGGCAAACCTGATAACAACGCAGCGCTTCGACCAATATTCATTCCTTGATCACCAGTTTGAGTTGCTGCCGCAATAGCAACATCTTCAATCGAGGCTGGTTCGATCTTTGGGTTGCGCTCCATCAATCCTCGGATAGCACGAACCATCAAATCATCAGCTCGGGTACCGGCGTACATGCCTCCGGCTTTTCCAAATGGTGTACGAACGGCATCAACAAGAACAACTGTGCGAGACATGGCGCTTCCTTTTTTTAGGTCTGGCGTTGAGGTATGAGCCATATGTTACTCATGAGTAAGGGTTTGTGACAGTACCTGCTTAAGCCTCTTCAACCACCGGTTCAACGGGTTCAACGACCTCGGTTGGGATCGGTTCACGCTCAAGTAACGCCGCCGCCAAGGCCGGTGCAACTAAGTCGATCTGCCACTGTCTAGCACCTAGTTCAGTTAAAGCTTTCTCAACCTCAGAAACCGACAAAGTTGTAGTTGCTCCAACTGGGGGCTTCCAGCAAACCCTTCGAACGTATTCGGGCGTTATTAAATTCTCAACTGGAATTTGATTTTCTTGGGCGATTGATTCGATAGCTGCGCGAGCATGGGACAAAGGCGCAAATTTTTCTGGAAACTTGTCGCGCCATAACTTAATAGGCGGCAAAGTATCGGCGTTAGTGCGCATTGTTGGCCATTGATCTTCAGGCAATGAAACTGCGGCGGCAATTGAATCCAACCACAGTTGAAGGTTTTCTAACCAACGCGCTCTAAGACCAAGTGGGCGTAAACATTTCTCAAACTCTTTTTTGTTTGTAGGAACCGCGATTGCAAGTTCAACAATTGCAGAATCATTGAGCAATTTTCCAGCGGCAATGTCTTGCTTTGCGGCTACTGCATCCCGCGCAATCCACAAAGATTTAATCACCGCTAGTTGGTCACGTCTTTTAATCTTGTGCATTCCTGAAGTTCGCCGCCAAGGATCTACACGAGGCGGGGCAGCAGGAGCCTTTAAAATTGAGGCAAACTCTTCAAGTGCCCAAGGCAACTTCTTAGCATCCTCCAACAATGTGTACATGTGATTGCGAAGTTCGACTAGTAGTTCAACATCTAGGGCTGCGTAAGTCAGCCACTCTTTCGGTAGCGGCCGTGCAGACCAATCAGCAGCACTATGTTCCTTAGCAAGTAACACTCCCATAATTGATTCCAGTAAAGGCCCTAAACCAACTCGGGGTAAACCTGCTATTCGGCCCGCTAATTCGGTGTCAAAAAGCTTTGCTGGATTGATCCCCAGCTCTCGCAAACATGGAAGGTCTTGGGTGCTGGCATGAAGAATTACTTCATCAGAATTTAGAAGCTGGTTGAGATCAGAAAAAAGTTGGTGCCCAGGACCAAAAGCAATGGGATCAATTAAATGTAATCCGCCATCAGTTCTCTTGATCTGAATCAGATATGCCCTTGCGCTGTATCTAAAGCCGGATGCACGTTCTGCATCAACAGCAAACGGACCAGACCCTTTAGCTAGTTGTGCAATTGCATTCTTAAAACTTTCCTCCGTATCAATAATGTCGGGAGTACCTGCACTTGGTTGCAGTAAGGGAACAGCAACAATCTCTTCTTCACTCATGCTCAACGCCTGCGTGAAGAAGAAATCGCTGAAACTCCTTCAGGCACGGGGGATAAACCGGCGACTTCTGAAATCAAGTTGCACCAGCTCATGATGTGATTAATGATCTCTTTGGGATCTTCAACAATAGGTGACCACGAAGCCCGAATTTCTATTTCAGCTTCATTGCTTCGAGGCGATAACTTTCCAAAAGAAGCGCTGCTTACGCGCGTCACTGTTCCACTGGGGGAGTTATAGCGGCAATTATTGGATTCGAGTGATTCTAGAAACCAACTCCAGCCAACCTCTGGAAGCAATGGATCTTCTTGCATTATTGGATCAACATCTGCGCTCACAAAAGTCACACAACGAAATTCGCCGTCCCATGTGGCTTGGCCACCGGGCTCGTGAAGCAACACAAAGCGACCATTAGCAATCTCATCCTCTTGATCGCCTAGAAGTCCATTGGAAACATCAACTGAAAATGCAAAAGAAAAAGTCGCAAGTTTTTGCGGAGCAGGGACTTCGGTTAACGTTAATTCAGCTCTTGGAGTTACGGTGCGAAGATGGTCAATTAAGCGCTCGAAACCATTCGCATCCACCCACTTAGGATAAAGATGGCAAAGCCTGATTCTTGGGAGGCAGGGCGGTAACCTTGCTTACATGGCATCAATCTTGGCACTCCTTTCAAGTGCACTGTGGGGAAGCGCTGATTTTTTTGCGGGGCGCTTGAGTAAAAAACACCACCCGTTTGCAGTACTTGGTTTTTCTCAAGTAATTGGTCTGGGCGTTGGTTTGCTCATTGTTCTAATCTCCCGAGACACCTACGGACAAGCTTTTGGGCTTAATGGATATGTTCTATCTGGAGCATTAGCAGGATTGTTTGGGTACATCGGTCTGGCCTGTTTGTATGAAGGTTTATCAACTGGGCGAATGGGTGTTGTCGCGCCAATAAGTTCAATGAGCGCGGTTATTCCCTTGATTTATGCAATTGTAACCGGCGACAAACTTTCATTGATCGCATCCATAGGAATCGTCATTGCACTTATTGGAGTCTTTTGTGCAAGCGGCCCGGAACTTTCAAATGGCCTACCAATTAAGCCCTTGTTGTTGGCACTAGGTGCGGCAGCCGGGTTTGGAATGTCGCTTACTTTTATGTCGATCGGATCAAAAGAAAGTGCTTTGTTGACTATGGTGTCAATGCGCGCAGCTACTTTCTTTGTAACTATTTCACTTGCATTAAAATTTAGAACCACTGGCAAGTTCTCGAAAAAAGATCTTCCAATTCTTATCTTCATTGGCGCAGCTGATTTCCTTGCCAACCTATTGCTAGGCGTAGCAACAACTAAAGGTTTGGTCTCGGTTGCAATGGTCTTTGGTTCTCTCTATCCAATCGCAACGGCGCTCTTGGCTTTTAAGTTCTTAAATGAGCGATTACATAAAGTTCAATATGTTGGAATCGCTTTGGCTGTTTCCGGTGTTTCTTTGATATCGGCTTTCTAGTTCCTGGCTGAATAAAAAATAGTTCCTGAATCTTCTCGCGTTTCAACCTGTGAAAAATGAGACAAGAGGTGATTGATATCTACGGTGTTTTCTCCGCCGGTAGCAGGAGTGACACTTAGTTCTAGCTGATCAATTTTTTTATGCTCAAGCAACTCATTAATCATTGAGATGCCACCTTCAATCAGGATTTTTTCACCAAATAAAGCACGTGCCTTTTCAACAGCCATCACTGGCGAACAGTTCCAAAACAGAGCCAAGTGATTTCCTTGCACTGGATTTACGAGTGATCTAGAGATGACGACCAGTGGGACAGGAGTCCGGTTATACGGCTCATGACGTGCGGTATTTCCCCCGACGATGATGACATCGACTTCGCGTCGCCTTTGCAGGAATGCTTTTCGATCCTCAGGCGAGCTGACTCCGGCGGATCTGCTCTCTTTAGAAGTTGAGCCATCGCTTCCGACCACCAGGGTTGCCACGACGCTCACATCTCTAAGTATTACTTACCCGCCAGAATTCTTGTCAGTGGCTCTCTGTATCTTTGTTGCATGATCATTGATTGCTCTACCTGCACCATGGCCGCAATTGCATGCAATACATGTGTGGTCTCTTTCTTTCTCGATAACACCTCAGATATCAGCGACGAGACCGTGGGCGCGCTGAACATCCTTGCTGAGAGTGGGCTGACACCGCCATTGCAATTTAACGCTCGTTCAGCCTGAACAAGGCTTAAATTCACAGGCGAATTAACCCCATTCAGGTTGAGCGCCAGGTCTTGGCGAGGTTAGCCTTGACCCTATGTCTACCTGGCTGCGCATCATCACCGCTCTTGCGGTGATGGCTGGCGTATTAGCGCCGGTGAGTGCGACAGGAGCGCAAACTCTGGCTCAGGTGCAGGCCAAGATTCGCCAGTTAGAAGAGGATGCAACCGCTGCCGCCGAAGGTGCGCAAGAGGCAAAAGTTAAATTAGCCGCCTTAACCAAGACCCTTAATGGCATTAAAGCCAAAGCTGAGATCCAAGGCCAAACAGTTGCTGCTCTTCAAAAATCCTTAGGGACTATTGCAATCGAACAGTACAAATCTGGCGGTTTTGGCCAGAGTTTTGAACTCCTATTTTCGTCGGAACCCTCGCTCTACCTTTCATCTGCTGGCGCGCTAGATGCCATCACTCGTCGTAAAGCGGCCCAGCTACGAAAGTTTGAAACCGCGCAACAAAGATTGAATGCAACGACTTTAACGGTCAACGACAAAGTAGCGTTAGTTGCTGCGGCCCAAAAGAAATTAACCGCCCAATCTGCTTTAGCGCAAAAGAAGTTGGCTGAGGCGGAAAAGCTGTTGTCTAAGTTAACTAAAGCAGAACGTGAGCGTTTAGCACGGTTGGCCGAGGAGGAAGAAGATGCCGATCAAGCATCATCACTGAAGGCTGCCAAGAGCGCCAGCGGGGTTTCAGGTAGAGCGGGTATTGCAATTAAATACGCCCTTGCACAAATTGGCGACCGATATGTTTTCGGTGCATCTGGAATGACTACATGGGATTGTTCCGGGTTAACAATGCGCGCCTATAAGACAGCTGGCGTTTCGCTTCCACACTCATCTGCAGCACAATCTCGACTCGGTAAGAAAGTTTCATTAAACGCCCTTAAGCCAGGTGATCTTTTGTTTTATGGCCGCCCCGTTTCACATGTTTCGATCTACTTGGGTGGCGGAAAAATGGTGCATGCTCCGCGAAAAGGTTCACGTGTAAAGGTCGCACCTAGTGGGTCGCTCGGAAGAAAACCTTTGGTTGGAGCTCGTCGTTTCTAGTCCAGTTCTGTTCGTAACAAACGACTTTGGCCCACGTGCAGGTGGAATTGAAACCTTTGTTATTGGTTTGATCGAGCGCAGGCCTTTTGGGCAAACAATTGTGTACACATCTGCCCAAGCGGGTTCCGAGGCTTATGACAGGGCCTGGAAATCAGATTTCGGCGTAACCGTAATCCGCGATCGAGCAAAAATTTTGTTGCCGACTCCACGTGTTGCACGAAACCTTTCGCAGATAATCAAAAAATCAAATATTCAGGTTGCAGCATTTGGTGCAGCAGCGCCTCTGGGTTTGTTGTCTGCATCTATGAAGCGCGCCGGAGTTCGAAAAACAGTTGCCCTGACCCATGGTCATGAAGTGTGGTGGGCGAAGGTTTTCCCTTTCAACTTTGCCATGGGCTACATCGGTGCAACCGTGGATTACCTGACGTATTTGGGTCAGTTCACGCAACAAGCAATTTCTCGCGCTCTTTCGGCGATAGATGCGCAGCACATGGTAAAAATCGCCCCCGGCATTGATGTCGATCATTTCTTTCCACGCGATGCAACCTCACTTCGCAAAGAACTTAAGTTAGACAATAAGCGGGTCATTGTTTCAGTTGGGCGTTTAGTGCACCGAAAAGGTCAAGACCACTTGATTCAGGCTTTACCCCAGATTTTAAGAAGCGTTCCAGATGCACATCTTTTGATGGTGGGGCAAGGTCCTTATCGTGAACATTTAGAAAAATTGGTGCAACACCTTGGGCTTAAAGACCATGTCAGTTTCATCGGACGCATTCAATACGACCAGCTTCCCGAATACATCTGCGCAGGTGATGTTTTTGCGATGCCATCTCGCTCTAGACTTTTTGGACTAGAAGTCGAAGGTCTTGGAATTGTTTACCTAGAAGCAAGCGCCTGCGGATTACCCGTGATTGCTGGAGCTTCTGGGGGAGCGCCAGATGCAGTACTTGATGGCGTTACTGGATTTGTAGTGGATGGACAAGATAATCACGAGATTGCAACTGCAGCGATTACATTACTCAGCGATTTGGATCAAGCAAAGAAAATGGGTGCTGCTGGCCGCGAGTGGATTGTCGAGAATTGGCGTTGGGAAATTTGGTCGCAGAGGTTTAACGAACTCTTACATTAAAAACCCTTTGTCGCGCGCAATTTTGGCTGCTGCCGTCCGATTACTGCAATCTAGTTTTCTCATTAGTGAAGAGATATGAGTTTTAACCGTCGACAAACTAATGTAGAGCTTTGATGAGATTTCAAGATTGCTGGCACCTTCTGCCAATAGGTAGACAACTTCAATTTCCCTAGGTGTTAAATCAAATTCGACCGATTGGTCGATAATCGAAGCGCTGGTAAATGAACCAGGATTAGAAAGAGCGAATCTGACCGAGGCGATGATCGCTTGCATTGATTGGCTCTTGGACACATAGGCATTAGCTCCCGAGTTTCGGGCAATTTTTATGAACTGCGCTGGGTCATTGAGAGAAAGGACAATGATTGCAACGTCGGTTGAATGTTTGCGTACCCACTGCACGATTTCTAAACCAGAACCATCCGGCAGATTTAGATCAACAATGATCGCTTCAGGATTAAAGGCAGCGATTTTGGCTCGAGCTTGGCTTAGAGTTCCGGCCGATTCAATTGAAGTGAAGCCATTTTCGGTAAAGGCTTGAACAAGACCCTGACGAACAACGGCGTGATCATCAATTACCAAGAGTCGTGTCATTACCTATCCAATGGGATTCGTACTCCAATTCTTGTTCCCGCTAAATCTGAAGCAATGGTGATTTCCCCATTGAGTTTAGCGACCCGCTCCTGTAGACCTTGCAGACCAAAAGAACCTTCCTTATCGGCAACTCCACCACGTCCATCATCATTGATTTGAATGTCAAAGAAAGTTGCACCTGAATGCTTATCAATGTTGCGCAGCACTTCTTGGACAACTCGCAGAGCTTCAAACATCGTGTCCGGCTGTCCGTCAGGCACCATCAGCGGCTCAGAACTGCGCAGTTCATGCATTTGAGTTCGTACTTTCTCAATTAGTTCCGTTGTAGTAAATCGGATCTTCCGCAGCGAATCCTTAAGTTCGACATCATTGCAACTAGAAATAGCCCTATCAATGGAAAAGCCCAGGACAACTAAGTCCTGGGCGATTCCATCGTGAAGTTCTTGTGCGAGGGTTACCCGCTCATTGCTCACTTTGCGAACAATGCGTCGATTTCTTTCGCAAACTCCTTTGCAACAACGTGTCGCTTGACTGAAAGCTTGGCAGTTAAGTGTCCACCAGCAATTGTGAAGTCGGTTGGTAGAAGCGTGAACTTACGAATCGATTCCGCTTTACTTACAGCCTTGTTGGCTTCATCAACTGCAGTCTGAACAACTGCGATTAGATCTGGATCATTGACCAAATCAGCAATCGAAGCGCCATCCTTCTTGTTGTTTGCAACCCAAGCCTTGAGCGCATCTGGATCAAGAGTAACTAGCGCTGCAATAAATGGTTGGTTGTCTCCAACCACCATGCACTGACTAACTAGTGGGTGCGCGCGGAGGCGATCTTCAAGTACTGCTGGTGCAACATTCTTTCCACCTGCAGTAACGATCAGTTCCTTCTTGCGGCCAACGATATAGAGGAAGCCATCTTCATCGAGCTTTCCTAAGTCGCCTGACTTAAACCAACGCTCTGAATCAAATACTTCATCATTTGCTGCCTGATTTTGCCAGTAGCCATCCATGACAATTGGGCCACGTAGAAGTACTTCACCATCTTCTGCAATCTTTACAGAAGTTCCTGGAATTGGTCGACCAACAGAACCAACACGTTGTGCACCAATGAGATTCAGTGTTGCACCAGCGGTTGTTTCAGTTAAGCCGTAACCTTCTAGAACGGTAACTCCAGCACCACGATAGAAGTGACCTAGGCGGGCACCAAGTGGCGCACCTCCTGAGATCGCAGCTTCTACGCGTCCGCCCATTCCAGCGCGGATCTTGCTGTAAACCAACTTGTCGAACAAGCCATGCTTGAGCTTGAGAATTGGTGAAACCTTCTTCTTATCAAGGGCCTCTGAATACGCAATTGCAACTGCAGCAGCTTTGCGGAAGATATCTCCCTTTCCTGCAGCTTCTGCTTTTGCTTCAGCACCGTTGTAAATCTTTTCAAAGATACGAGGCACTGCCAACACGAATGTTGGCTTAAATGAAGCAAGATCCATTGGCAAGCGGCCAACAGGATCGCTGCAATGTGCCATATGCAATCCAGCTGAAATCGAACCAATCTGAACCATGCGACCAAAAACGTGTGCAACTGGAAGGAACAACAAGGTTGATCCACCAGGCTTGAGGAAAAGCTCGCTCGCGCCCTGAACAACGTTGCCGCACTCTGAAAGGAAGTTTGCATGTGATAGCTGAACACCCTTTGGCTTACCAGTTGTTCCAGATGTGTAGATAAGAGTTGCAAGTGATGCCGGCGTTAATGCATTGCGACGACGATCAATTTCATCATCACCAATGTGCTTGCCCGCTTCGCGCAATACTGTTAGCACGTCATCTGTCATCGTCCACATGTGTCGTGTGTGAGATGGCTGAACAGTCTTTACTAGTTCAGCAAGAGCTGGAGTTTCAACAATGATTGCAACTGAATGTGAGTCGTTGAGAATCCAATCGATTTGTTCGGCAGATGAAGTGTCATAAATTGGAACAACGACACCGCCAGCAAACCAGGTTGCAAAATCTAGAATGGTCCACTCGTAACGTGTGCGTGCCATGATGGCAACACGATCACCGATTTGAACGCCTGCTGCGATCAAGCCTTTAGCTGTTGCGCGAATCTCTTCTTCAACTTCGCGAGCCGTTACAGGTTGCCATCCCTCGCCCAAAGGACGAGACATGATGATGCGCTCTGGTTCAAACCAGGCGCGTTCAGCGATTAGATTTGTCAGGTTTCCGGCAGTTGCTGCAGGAACTAAAGGAGGGATTGAGATTTCATTCATGGGGGGAACGCTAGCGTGGAGGCGGATAAAAGGGGAAGAGGGTAGCCTTGCGCCATGACAGATCTCAGCAAATCGTTAATATCCATCGACGCCCCTATTGCAGATGTTCAAAAGGCGCTGTTCGAATTAGATAAATATCCAGAGTGGTCTTCACAGATCAAGAGCGCCGAGGCTTTGGCCCGCGATGATCAGGGCCGCATCACCAAGGTAAAGATGAGCATCGATGCCGGAATGATGAAGGATCGCCCAGTGCTTGATTACGACTGGAGCCAAGCTCCGAACAAACTTTCTTTTTCTTTAGATGAAGCCGACCTACTGACGGGTATGGATGGCGTTTATACAATCACAGCGATTGACGAAGACACTACCGAGGTCACATATGAACTTGGGGTTACCTTGTCGATGGCGGTTCCAGCAATGATGCGCCAAAAGGCTGAAAAGGCAACGATTGATGCCGCACTTGCTCAATTAAAAGCACATCTCGAAGCATAAATCTTTTGATGGGTAACACAATCGGGATTGATGTAGGGGGCACCAAAGTTCTTGGTGGTGTGGTTGATGAGAATGGAAAGATTCTTGCAACTGCACGGAAAGAAACTCCGCGTCAAGGTGGCGTCGACCTAACTCGCACCATCGCCGAAACCGCAAAAGAGTTAATGGAAAAGTTTGAGGTAACTTCCGTTGGCGTTTCTGCCGCAGGATTTGTTTCATCGGATCGAAAGACCATGCTTGCAACTCCAAACATTGCTGACTGGAATGGCGTTGATTTAGATGCAGAGCTAACCACTTTGATCGGTCTGCCAGTTGTTATTGAAAATGATGCCAACGCAGCGGCGTGGGGTGAAGCAAAATTTGGCGCAGGTCGAAATCAAAACCACATGATGATGCTTACAGTTGGCACAGGTATTGGTGGCGGCATTGTCGTTAATGGTTCGCTCTACCGCGGAGCTTTTGGAATTGCTGCAGAGTTTGGACACCTGCGCGTAGTTCCTGACGGACATTTGTGTGGATGTGGTGCACGAGGTTGTTTTGAACAATACGCATCAGGAAATGCGTTGTTGCGTCATGCCCGCGAAGCGATAAATGCCAGCCCAGAAATTGCGCGAAATCTTTTATCTCGTGGTGATGGAACTGTTGCCGGCTTAACTGGACAAGCAATTACCGATGCGGCGCGTGATGGGGATCCTGTAGCGCTGGCTGCATTCAATACAACTGGTCAGTGGTTAGGTGCAGGAATTGCATCGCTCAGTGTTTTATTAGATCCCGCATGTGTTGTCATTGGTGGGGGAGTAATTGATGCTGGCGAAATTTTGCTCAAGCCAACTCGCGAAGCACTAGAGCGCACTATGCCTTTTGCAGGAAAGCATCCGTATCCAGAGTTAATTGCTGCACAACTGGGTAACGAAGCAGGTCTTGTTGGTGTGGCGGATTTAGCTCGCGCCTAGTTCTCAAAAGGGTATTTCAAGCCAATCTGTGCTCGAACCGTGTCCAAGGTTTTCATGATGTCTACGGTGTCTTTCCAGGTCAATATTTCTGATTCAAGTTTTCCAGCCAAGACTAATTGCTTGAAAGTTTCGGCTTGTTCTCTCAACCCATGACCGGTGTAGTTATTTGGATACTCGGTGACGGTTCCATCGTTTAGAACTACCCGCATTGCCGCTGGGTTATAGAAGGTGCGATCAATTTCGAGCCAGCCATGTAGACCAGCAACTACAGCCCGACATGGTGTTTGTTCAATCATCGTTGTTGTTAGAACCGCTTGCGCACCATCTTCATAAGTAAAAATCATCGAAGTCTGCGCATCCACACCTTTATCGGTCATAACCGCTTGTGATGTTACGTGCATTGGATTTCCCAAGATCATGTGGGCAAAAGAAATTGGATAAATTCCTAGATCAAGCAAAGCGCCACCGGCTAAGGCAGGTTCGATCAATCGCGGTATTCCTTGATCTGCAAGGCGTTGTCCATGATCTGCATGAATTGAAAGAATTGGACCGAGTACACCCGAATCAACAATTTCACGAACCTTTGCATAATGCGGCAAGAATCGAGCCCACATTGCCTCCATTAATGCGGTTTTGTTTCGGGCTGCTGCATCAATCATTGATTGTGCTTGCTTGGCATTAACGGAAAATGGTTTTTCACATAAGACGGGCTTGCCTGCATTTAATGCCAAGACCACATTGTCATGATGTGCTGGATGTGGTGTTGCAACATAAACTGCATCAATTGTTGGATCTGCGACAAGCTCTTCGTAGCTTCCATAGGCAGTTCCACCAAAGGCGGCAGAGAATTTCTGCGCATTTTCAAACGAGCGTGATCCAACTGCACCGATGGCGTGACCCGAAATCATGGTTAGATCTTTTGCGAAAGCTCGCGCGATTCCGCCGGGGCCTAGTATTCCCCAGGTAAATTTTTCAGAGACAGAATCATTCATAACGTTGCTCCATCATCATCGCGATTGTTTCGGTGAAACCAACTAGTTATCGCTTTACGTGCCGATAAGAAAAATCCCCGTGGTGATTGTGGAGCTGGATTGGGTTGAACAAAACCTTCTTGATCAATTCGATCTAAATCATCTAGGTAAGTAGTTGGGGTTGATTGATCCAGGTTCAAGCCCGAAACAATCGAGTCGAACTCTGAGCGGATCAACTCTTCATCATCGAAGCCATCAGGCTCTTTTTTCCCATTACTCACCCTCAGATAGTGTCATAGTCGTCAATAGCCACTAAATTAGGCCCGTGCTCAACAACCTGCCCTACGGAACCTTGCGGGCATTTCTGACCCCATTTTTGATGTTGGCTTTTCGTCCCAAGGTTCGCGGGCTTAGACATGTTCCTTCTAAGGGACCAGTGATCATCGCTTCAAACCATCTTTCATTTAGTGATTCGATTTTTATGCCGTTGGTAGTTCCTCGCAAAGTTACTTTCTTGGCAAAGAGTGAGTACTTCACTTCTCCTGGCCCTAAAGGGTTGTTAAAGAAATTAACCTTTATCGCTTTGGGTCAAGTGCCAGTTGATCGCTCTGGCGGTCGTCGCAGTGAAGCGGCTTTGATAACAGGATTAAAGGTGTTGGCAGATGGCGATTGCATTGGAATTTATCCCGAAGGTACGAGATCTCCAGATGGCAGGTTGTACAAAGGCCGAACCGGAATTGCACGTTTAGCTATCGAGTCTGGTGCACCCGTCGTACCGGTTGCAATGTCCAATACCGACAAAATTCAGCCAACCGGAAAAGTTATTCCAAATGTAAAGCGCGTGGGAATGCATTTTGGTGAACCTATGTACTTTGACGGAGATTCAACAGATCTGCAGCATCTGCGTGATGTCACTGATCAAATCATGAAGGCAATTCATGAAATGTCAGGCCAAGAGTATGTTGATACCTACGCGCCCAAGAAGATCAAACTCGGCGAAGTTACCGAAGAGGATTAATCCAAAGCGTTTCTGGCAACTAGATAGGTACATGTTTGGCATTCACTGCCGGCATCAGGTAGTTCACCTTCAAGTACATCAATGAATTCACCAATAACCTTCAAGAAGTTAGCTTGGTCCCGATCAACTGGAACATACTTTTGCATAACACCAAATCCATATTCATCGGCATTGCTTCCGATTGCAGTAGTTGGTCGCCAAACAAGCAAACCCATGGATGCAACAGTTTGCGCCTTACCGGCTGCTGGATTTTCTAAAGCGTATGCATATGCCTCGAGCTGAGGAGAGTAGAACTGGCCACTATCGCGCTGACTATCTGAGACTTTGCAATCAATTAACCCAATGGTTCCATCATCATTAGTTGATACAAGATCGTACTTACCAAGAATTCTCCATCGGCTTTCTACGCCATTGACCACCAATGGCTTGCTCTTTACCCATTCGCCCCATTTGGTAACTTTTCCTGGGCGAAGTGAGGGATCGATCGTTGGCATATCTGCGCCTTGGAAATGTTCTTCCTGTAATGCAGCCATGGTTCCAACAAGAGGAAATGCACCAGGCATCGTCACCTTGTACCAATACTTAATCCACAAACATCTTTTGCAGGTAGACAGACCAAAGGTTAAATCTGAAGGAGAGATGTTTTCACGGGCAGGCTTGGCAGGTTTAATCATGAAGTAATTGTGTACTTAGGCACTGACAATTGCTGACACCAAAACCTGTAATCCCAAGACAATCATGATCACACCACCGGTTGCACGCAGTTTTTCTAAGCGCTTGGAATCTGTGGCTAGCCAATTACGTGCAGTTCCAGCTAAGACACCCCAGCTACCATCTGAAACAAAAGCCAGCACTGCAAAGACCGCTCCCAGGAAAATCAACTGGGCCGTAATACTGCCGCGGTCCCGATCAATAAATTGCGGTAGAACAGCTGCAAAGAAAACTACGCCTTTAGGGTTGAGCGCACCGACCCAAAAACCATCTCTTACGGAACGGCGAATACTGGGCGCGACATCTCCTTGATTGGCCATGTCTGCGGCATGAACACTGCGTTTCCAAATTGCTTCAATCCCCAGGTACATCAGATACAAACCACCGCCCCATTGAACAGCGATGTAAGCAATTTCTGATCGCTCAAGAACTGGCCCCAGACCTAATGCGACAAAGACGGAGAGCGAGAAAGCTCCAGTGACATTTCCGGCAACTGTAAAGACTGCAGTTGCCCGACCCCACGCAATGGCCCGAGCGATGACAAACAAAACGCTCGGGCCAGGCGCCAAGATGATGACCATCGCGGCCACGATGTATTCAGGTAGCCGCGATGGAATGATCATTTAGGGAGGTTACTTATTGCCTCGTGCATCTGCAATTGAATGCAGAATTCGGTATCCAAGAATTGCTACCAAAGTAGCGTTGATGATTCCGTTGAATGTGTAATCTCCACGAGTCCAAGACATATCTGCAATGCCGATAATCAATGCAGATCCCGCGATCAAAAGGTTAGTTGAATTCGCGAAATCAACTTTTCCTTCGATCCAGATACGTGCACCAACAACACCGATCATTCCAAACAATGCAACGCCAACGCCGCCGAGCGCGCCAACTGGGGTTGCGCTTAAGACAGCACCAAACTTAGGTGACAATGAGAGTCCAATTGCGCCAACACCTGCAATCCAATATGCAGCGGTTGAATAGACGCGAGTTGCAGCCATTACACCAATGTTTTCTGCATATGTTGTAGTACCCGAACCGCCACCAAAGCCTGCCAGTGTTGTTGCAATTCCATCACCCATCAAGGCATTTCCCATTTGATCGTCAAGATCTTTGCCAGTCATTGAGGCAACGGCCTTAACGTGACCGACGTTTTCTGCAATCAGCACAAGGACGACAGGAAGGAAGAGAATGATTGCCTTGCCATCAAATGTTGGGTTAGTAAATGTAGGAAGTGCAAACCACTTGGCTGCCTTGATGCCATCTGTGTTTACATCGCCCTGAATAAAAGCAACAAGGTAACCAATGAGCAGACCAAGGAAAACGCTAATACGTCCCATGAAGCCACGAGAAAATGCTGAGATAACTCCAATTGATGCCAAAGTGATTACACCAATCATTGGAGCTGCAACAAAATTATTCTTAGCCGCACCTGCAAGGTTCAAGCCGATGACCATAACGATGGTTCCGGTAACTACAGGTGGCAACAACCAGTTAATCCAACCGATGCCAGACTGGCGAACTATTAGACCAACAACAGCCAAGATGACACCAGTTACTACGACGCCACCAAGTGCTGCGCCCATTCCGCCACTTGTTTTTGCTGCAGCTATTGGTGCCAAAAATGCAAAAGATGAACCTAAGTAGCTAGGAACCTTGTTTTGAGTAATCGCTAGGAATATGAGAGTTCCAACACCTGAAAAGAACAGGGTTGTTGTTGGGGGAAATCCGGTAATGATCGGAACTAAGAATGTCGCACCAAACATTGCCGCGATGTGTTGAACACCAACGCCGATTGTGCGGGGCCAGGTAAGGCGCTCATCAGTTGAAACAACTTCACCTGAATTGACCGACTTTCCATTTCCATGCAGTTTCCACGAGAGTAGAGACACGTATGACTTCCTTCCTGAGGGGCTCAAATAGAGCCTGAGAGTTCAGGGTAGAACTGGGCTGTGTATTACCTGTGTGTACGCCACGCCCACACATGAGTGAAGATTTGGCCTGTAGTGCGTGTGTTCAGGTTGCCAGGCGGGGGTATATCCCAATAGATTACGGCTCGATATATCGAATAGATACATACAACGGAGTAAGGAGGGTCAGATGCGCTCGCGTTCAGAGTCGCTCGAGTTCGCCCTCCTTGGCCTACTCTCACAAGCCCCCTTGCACGGCTATGAGCTTCGTAAGCGAATCCAAACCATCTTCGGTCCATTTCGTGCGCTGTCATTTTCAGTGTTGTACCCGCAGCTGCGCCGCATGATGGAAGCAGGGCTGATCGAAGAGTCCGTTGTTGAAACGACATCTCGCCGTTCTCGCATCGTCTATGCGATCACAGAAAAAGGCGCTCGCAAGTTTGAAGATTTAGCTGAATCAGTAACACCTGAAACCTGGGAGGACGAGGGCTTTGAAATTCGTTTCGCCTTCTTCTCGCCAACATCTGCAAAGAACAGAGTACGAATTCTTGAGGGGCGCCATCGTCGCCTTAAGGAGAAAGCCGAAATCCTTCGTGGTGAACTCGAGAAGTCACCTGTTGGTATCGACAAATATCTGGAGGAGTGGCGACGTCATTCACTGGAGACAGCTGATCGAGAGATCGCTTGGCTGGAAGACATGATCAAAACCGAGAGGAAATAGAGTGAACATCACAACCGGTAAAGGCGACATCCGTGTTGCAATTGTTGGCGTTGGAAACTGCGCTAACTCATTAGTACAGGGCGTTGAGTACTACAAGAACGCTGCTGTTGATCAAGAGATCCCAGGTCTTATGCACGCTGTTGTTGGGGGATACCACATCTCTAGCATCAAGTTTGTTGCAGCCTTTGATGTGGATGCAAAGAAGGTTGGACTCGATCTTGCAGATGCAATCTGGGCAAGTGAGAACAACACAATTAAATTTAGTGATGTCCCAAAGACTGGTGTTCCGGTTCTTCGTGGTGTTACAAATGATGGTCTTGGTAAGTACTACCGCGAGACAATCAAAGAATCAGATGCACCGGCAGTAGATGTTGTACAGGTGCTAAAGGATGAAGCAATCGATGTCTTGATTTGCTACTTGCCTGTTGGCTCTGAAACAGCTGCAAAGTACTACGCACAGTGTGCAATTGATGCAGGATGTGCATTTGTTAATGCGCTACCAGTGTTTATCGCTTCAGATCCTGTCTGGGAAAAGAAGTTTGCTGATGCTGGACTTCCAATCGTTGGAGATGACATTAAGAGCCAAGTTGGTGCGACTATCACTCACCGCATCATGGCTAAGTTGTTCCAAGATCGCGGAGTTCACCTAGATCGCA
>CAYMNN010000008.1:9311-24030 GCA_964391815.1 uncultured Candidatus Planktophila sp. | reverse complement strand
TGGCATCCCACCATTTCGAACCTGCTTCATCATCTTTTGTGCAGCAGTGAAGCGATCCACCAAGTTGTTTACATCTGAAACTTTTCGGCCAGAACCCAACGCAATTCGAGCTCGGCGAGAACCGTTGAGAACCTTTGGATCTCGTCGCTCTGTTGGCGTCATTGATTGAACGATTGCCTTGGTACGAACAATCTCGCCCTCATCAAAGTTTTCAATCTGCTTTTTCATTTGGTTTGCACCTGGAAGCATGCCCAGTAACTTGGACATATTTCCCATCTTTGACATTGCCTGCAGTTGTTCAAGGAAATCTTCTAAGGTGAAATCTTCACCACTTGCAAACTTTGCTTCAAGCTTTGCTGATGTATCTGTATCAAAAGCTTTCTTTGCTTGTTCGGCCAGTGTTGCCACATCGCCCAGACCCAAAATCCGCGAAGCCATCCGCTCTGGGTAGAAAATATCAAACTCGTGCAGTTTTTCACCGGTTGATGCAAACATGATTGGCCGCTTAGTCATAGAAGCGATTGACAGTGCGGCACCACCTCTGGCATCACCATCAAGCTTTGTCAGCACTACTCCGTCAAAGCCCACACCATCTAGAAAGGCTTGTGAAGTACGAACTGCATCTTGTCCGATCATTGCATCGACAACAAATAAAATTTCATCAGGATTAATGGCATCTCGAATATCAGATGCTTGCTTCATCAAATCTTCATCGACACCTAAACGTCCGGCTGTATCGACAATAACCATGTTGTACAGCTTGGTCTTTGCGAACTCGATGCCATCTTTAGCAACCTTTACGGGATTGCCTTGGCCGTTACCCGGTTCTGGTGCAAAGACTGGAACATTTACTGATTCACCAACAACTTGCAACTGTGTAACAGCGTTTGGGCGTTGCAAATCGGAGGCAACAAGTAACGGTGTATTGCCTTGATCGGCATAGAACTTTGCAAGCTTTCCTGCCAAAGTCGTTTTACCCGCACCTTGCAAACCGGCCAACATGATCACAGTCGGAGGATTCTTAGCAAAGCGAACTCTGCGTGCTTGTCCCCCAAGAATTTCAATCAAGCTCGCATTAACGATTTCAAAAATTGCATTTGCTTGGTTAGTGCCTGATTGCAGAGTCGGTAAAGCAGCTAGCGACTTTTCGCGAACATCAGCAATAAAATCTTCAACAACCGATAGCGCAACATCGGATTCAAGAAGGGCTTGTCGAATCTCTAGGCAGGTAGTTTCGATATCTGATGTAGATATCTTGCCCTTTGAGCGCAGCGATGAAAATGCTCCGCTAAAGCGCGATGTCAGTGACTCAAACATAAGGAGGGAAGACTACTTCAAGGCCAGCCTTAGGTGCGAAGCGACCTCGTTGGCGCGCTCAATTGATAATGGTCCACCGGTAAGTTCTGTTACATAGAGGGTGTCAATCGCCTCTGCGCCAAGGGTAGTAACAATTGCAGAGCGAATATCAACCTTAGATTGAGTAATCGCAGCTCCAATTCTAAAAAGCAATCCTGGCCTGTCGTGACTTCTTACTTCAATGACCGTTGCATCTGTTGCAGCTTCTGTAAAAATTTCTACAACCGGTGGCGGAACCGGAATCGAAGGTTTTGCTGCATATGCTGCGGCTCGGGCAAGCAATCTTTCCTCAACATCACTTGAATCGATCAGAGCTGATGCAATTAACTCGTGCAGCAAGACTTCACTTACTTCGGGTGCATGCGGCTCAGGCATCACGATCCAATTCATGACGGCTGAGTTTCCTATTGTTTTTGTACGAGCAGACTTCACATCGAGTCGAGAAATATTGAAGACACCCGCAACAATTGACAGCAATCCAGGCTTATCAGGTGAAACAACTTCAACTGCATAACCGCTTGTAACTTCTGCCAAGCTGACTCGTAATTGACCTTCTTCGGCCAAAGCCCTTTGATCATCACTAATTTCTGGTTGCTGAGCTACTTCAGCACCAGCCATAGCTCGCTTAACTCTTTGCACTAGATCATTTACAAGTGTGGCTTTCCAATCACTCCAACCCGCACTTCCTGTTGCCTCGCCATCGGCAATACTCAAGGCATGAAGCAGTTCTAAGGTATTTACATCAGGAATCACAGCAAGAACAGATTGAATCGTTGCGGGATCATCTAAGTCTCGACGCGTTGCTGTGGATGAAAGCAGTAGATGGTGCTGGACTAGATTTTTGATTACTTCAACATCCTTGCCTGCAAAACCTATTCTTTTTGCAATGGGTTCAATCAAGCGCACTCCACGTTCAGAATGATCTTCTTGAGTTCCTTTTCCAATATCGTGAAAAAGTGAGGCAAAGAGAAGCAAATCGGGACGTTGAACTTTTCGAGTTAACTTGGCCGCATATACCGCCGTTTCAACCATATGGCGATCAACGGTATGGCGATGCAAAGCATTTCGCTGGGGCAAGGAACGAACACTCAACCACTCGGGAATCCATTCAAAGATAATTTCTTCCTGATCCAAGGATTCAAAAATACCGACCATAGTTTCGCCAGCGCCAATTAATGTGATGAGCAATTCTCGTGCTTCTTCAGGCCAGGGATTGGATAGTTTTCCTTCACCCTGCTTGAGCTTTGCTGCTAACTCGGTACATGAATCAAGAGATAGCGGCAGACCCAGTTGGGCGGCTGTGGCTGCAGCACGCAATCCAACAACCGGATCTTCATCCAAAGAATTTAGCGGGTCAATCAAAATCTCGCGGTTGGAAGCACTGACATTCTTAGCAACTGTTGCGACTCGATCTCTTTTCAAAATACGACTGATTCCATCAGAGCTCTTATGTTCGAGTGCATGCCAGGTGTAAGTAAGCAGGAAATCAACCGAACGTGCCGCTCTTGCAACTTCGCTCATCATGGCATCTGCATCGGTGTACTTTAAAAGAGTTGCAACTTTGTCTTGCTCCTGAAAAAGCAGTCGATCTTTGCCACGCCCACTTGCAATGTGCAAGGACTCGCGCACATTGTTGAGTGTCGCTTCTGCCCAACTTACTTTTTCCAAAGGAACAGCAACTGCACCGGTGAGCGAAATTGCTCGTAGCGCTTGTATGTCTCGCAATCCGCCGCGGGCTTCCTTCAGATCAGGTTCCAACAAATAGGCTAGTTCACCAGCTCGCGCATGACGCTCGTGCAAACTTTTACGCAATGACACAAGGTTGTCTTTGGCATTTTTTCGCCAGAAATCCAGGGAATCACTTTTAACACTTGCAACTAATTCTGGGTTGCCTGCAATCAGGCGAATATCGAGCAAACCTGTAGCAACACGTAAATCCGAGTTTGCTGCATCCCGAGTTTCACTTCTCGTTCGCACTGAATGATCGACGCTCTTTTTATCCCATAAGGGATAGAGAACATCATTAACGAAGGCTTTTAGTAGTTCAGCGTCGATTCTTCCGGAATGTAGAAACAAAATATCCAGATCTGAACCAGGAGATAACTCGCCGCGGCCATACCCCCCAACCGCGGCGAGTGCTATCTCTTTACCCGAATCAATTCCATGATGGGCTTTTGCAGCTTTATGGAATAGCTCGGTGAGAAACCGATCGTTCTCGTTCGATCGTTCTCGCCTCTCACGGGTGCTCATAGCTAGAACTCTAGATTGCGTCTACGCCACGTTCTCCCGTGCGAACACGAATTACTTGATCAACTGGTGTAGTCCATACCTTTCCATCACCAATTGATCCAGTGGAAGCAGCCTTTACGATCACATCTACAACAGAGTCTGCATCCTTGTCGTCAACAAGAACTTCAAGACGCACCTTTGGCACCAGGTCGACTGTGTATTCAGCACCGCGATATACCTCGGTGTGTCCACCTTGGCGACCAAAGCCGCTGGCTTCAGAAACGGTCATTCCTGTAATTCCCGCGCCTTGAAGTGCGTTCTTTACATCCTCTAACTTGAATGGCTTCAAGATTGCTGTAATGAGTTTCATTGTTAAGCCCCCTTCGAAATACCAAAGACGCTGCCCTGGCTATTGTCTGATAATTCATATGCACGCTCTGCATGAACCGCAAGATCGATTCCGGCGATCTCTTGATCATGTGTGATTCTGAAACCAATCGTGAGATCGATGATCTTTCCGATTATCAAGGTAGCAATGAATGAGTACGCCAGCACAGCAGCAGCTCCAACAACCTGCTTTACAAGTTGTTCTGTTCCGCCACCGTTAAAGAGTCCTACTTCTACTCCTACAAAGCCGATCATTACTGTTCCGACGATTCCACCAACAAGGTGTACCGCAACAACATCTAGTGAATCGTCATATCCGAGCTTGAACTTAAGACCAACAGAGAGTGCACACAGTGCACCCGCTACCGCGCCAATTATCAACGCCCCGCTTGCATTTACTGCAGCACATGCGGGAGTGATTGCAACAAGTCCGGCTACAACACCTGAAGCTGCGCCAAGGCTTGTCGCGTGACCATCACGTACTTTTTCAACAAGTAACCACGCTAGAACTGCCGCTGTTGTTGCACCGATTGTGTTTAGTAGTGCAAGACCTGCGGTTCCATTAGATGCAACAGCTGAACCCGCGTTGAAACCAAACCAACCGAACCAGAGCAGTGCTGCACCAAGCATCACCAAAGGCAAACTGTGTGGACGCATTGGAACTTTTCCAAATCCAACACGCTTACCAAGAATCAGTGCAAGAGCTAAACCTGCAGCACCTGCGTTGATGTGAACGGCAGTACCGCCAGCAAAGTCCAAAGCGCCAAGATCATTTGCAATCCAACCACCGGTCTTTGCAACAAAGTCATCGAATGCAAATACCCAGTGCGCAACTGGGAAGTAAACAAGAGTTGCCCAGATTCCGGCAAAGACCATCCATGCGCCAAATTTTGCACGATCTGCAATTGATCCAGAAATCAGCGCAACTGTAATTGCAGCAAAGATTCCTTGAAATGCAATGAATACAGCTGCAGGAATTGTTCCAATCAACGCAGTGGAATTATCCAATCCATTGAGGAAAGTAAATTGACCGATGTCACCAATTAGGCCACGGCCACCAACTGAATCTCCGAATACCAATGAAAAACCAAATGCGATCCATAAAACAAAAACAACAGCAAGAGCTCCAAATGACATCATCATCATGTTCAGCACGCTCTTAACGCGAACCATTCCACCGTAGAACAAAGCAAGCCCAGGAATCATGAGAACAACAAGACCCGTGCTAATCAACATCCATGCGGTATCGCCTGAATTTAGAGAATCCATAAAAAACCACCTAAGTTAGTTCGAGAAATCTCTCGCCTTTGAGATGGGTAAACCATCTACGTGGGCAGTTACAAAGGAGGGATCGGTTGGTTTCAACCTGGTGACAAAACCCCGGGTTGTGTTAAATCTGGGTTACGCCAATAGCCCCGCGATATAGCTTTGAGCGTCAAAGGGGGCAAAGTCCGTCTCTGACTCCCCTGTGCCAATCCATTTAATCGGAATACCAAGTTCGGCTTCAATTGCCAGAGCCACCCCGCCTTTGGCACTTCCATCAAGTTTTGTCAGAACAATACCTGTTACATCGACGCTTTCAGTAAAGATTTTTGCTTGCTGTAAACCGTTTTGACCAGTGGTTGCATCAATAACTAGCAAGACTTCATTGATTGGTGAAACTTTTTCGACTACGCGCTTTACCTTTGATAACTCTGCCATTAGATCGCTCTTGTTGTGCAAACGTCCGGCGGTATCAATTATGAAAACATCACTCTGTGATTCCTTGGCGCTTTGCGCTCCATCAAATGCAACTGATGCAGGATCTCCATTTTCTTTTCCAGAGACAACTACAACACCGATTCGGTCTCCCCAAGTTTTAAGTTGATCAACAGCCGCAGCTCTAAAGGTATCCCCTGCCGCTAAGACAACGCTTTTTCCATTGCGCTTGTAATGTGAAGCCAACTTTGCAACCGAAGTTGTTTTACCGGTTCCATTTACTCCTACAACCATGATTGTTGTTGTCCCTTGGGCAACAATTGGATCGTGTGAGCTCTTGGATAAGTTTTGAGTCATGATCTCAATTAAAGCTGCTTCTGCGTTATCACTTTTAACTTTTTTAGCAGCCTCTAAAAACTCTTTGGCTAATTTAGGTCCTACATCTGACGATAAAAGTTCCTGTTCAAGTTCTGCCCAGTCAGCAGGTGAAAAGTCGTTAGTGCCCTTTATCTTGGCGATGAACTTACTGAAAAGACCCATCGGAAGGATCCTTAACTTGCGTCAGATTCGCGCAGGCGTTGTGAAATAACTTCTGTCACACCGTCACCACGCATTGTTACGCCATACAGAGCATCTGCAATTTCCATGGTGCGCTTTTGGTGAGTAATGATGATGAGCTGAGAACTCTCGCGAAGTTCTTCGAGCACGCCCAATAGGCGTCCAAGGTTCACATCATCCAGTGCGGCTTCAACTTCATCCAGTACGTAGAACGGACTTGGTCGTGCTTTAAAGATAGCTACCAACATTGCAACTGCGGTCAATGACTTTTCGCCACCAGAAAGAAGAGATAGACGCTTCACGCGCTTTCCTGGTGGGCGTGCTTCAACATCAACACCAGTTGTCAAAGGATTATCAGGATCAGTCAGGATTAAGCGGCCATCGCCTCCTGGGAAAAGTCTGGAGAAAATTTCTTCAAAGTGCTTTGCCGTCTCTTCATATGCTTCCATGAAAATTGACTGCACGCGATCATCAACCTCTTTGACGATGTCCAAAAGATCTTTTTTAGTGTTCTTCAAATCCTCTAGCTGCTCAGCCAAGAACTTAAGGCGCTCTTCTAGTGATGTGTACTCTTCTAGAGCAAGTGGGTTAATTTTTCCAAGCAAGTTAAGAGAGCGCTCGGCAGATGCTAAACGCTTTTCCTGTTGATCGCGACGATATGGAACCATCTCAGTTGAAATGATTTCGCCTTCTTCGGTCTCGTGGAATGTTGGTACATCCTTATCAGGACCATACTCATTGACCAAAGTTGCAGTATCAATTCCAAATTCTTCTACTGTTTTTGCCTCAAGAGTTTCAATACGTAGTCGTTGTTCTGCACGTGCAATCTCATCTTTATGAACGCTAGAAGTGAGCTGCTCTAGTTGTGATGCAAGTTCTCTGCCGCGAGTTCGAACAGTTAATGTTTCGCCATCTCGTGCTGCGCGTGACTCTTCAAGACGTCCGCGTTCTGTGGCAGCCTTTGCGATAGAGCGTTCAATATGGATCAGAACTTCATAGGCTGCTTCGGCAACCGCTTGAGAAATCACCGCGGCACGTGCACGCGCACTGCGACGAACAATTGCTCGCTCTGAAGCATCGCGCTCTGCTTGTGCAGATTGCTCTAAGGCCAAGGCGCGAGCGGCTACTGAATCAACCCGCTCTTCGATAGTTCGAACTGCAAGGCGAGCTTCAACTTCAGTTGTGCGGACAACTGAAACCTTATTTCGAAGCTCTTCGGTTCGTGAGTGATCAGGTTCTGCGACATCTCCACGCTGCTCAAGTTGTGATTTAGCAATCGTAATTTCGCCCTCATCACGAGATTTTGCCGTGGTGGCTTCGGTAATTGAAAGATTGAGGCGCTCAACTTCAGCCATTGCTGATTTCATGTTCTGACCAGAAACTGCCAATTGCTCAGTTAACGCTGCAATCCGGGCATCTGATTCATTGAGTTTTGAAAGTGCTGCATCAAAATCTGCTTGTCGTGAACCAACTTCAGTTGCTGCTACCGAAATTTCAAACTTAAGGCGATCGCAATTATGTGTGATCTCTGAAAGCTTGGTCTCTAATGCTTCAATCAGCGCCTTGATTTCAATCAGTGAAGATGATGATTTAGAGCCACCTCGAGCGCGGCCACGAGAAACGATGTCACCATCACGGGTCACAACAGTTACTGATGGGTGGGATCTTAAGATTGCTTCGGCGGCATTTGCATTCTCGGCTACGACAGTGGATGCAAGTAATGAAGCGAGCAAATCACCAATAGATGAAGAGCGAATGTGCGCCGACAACGGATTTAAGCCGGCAGGAATTGTTGAGTTGGCACTTTGCCCAGGTTCGTATACAAGAACATCGGCTTGACCAAGGTTTTCATTGCGAAGCGTTGTCAGCGCGGTAACTGCCGATGAAAGATCTTTCACAACAACGGCGTCAGCAAGAGTTCCAAGGGCTGCAGCTGCAGCGGCTTCCCAACCACTGTCGATTTGGATTAATCCAGCAATACTTCCAAGGATTGCTACCCCACGAGAATCACGCAAGAGCGCGGATGCGCCGTCTCGACTTTGTGAAGTCAACTGCATCGCTTCAAGTTTGGATTCGACCGCATTTCTCTCGCGATCTGCCGCGCGTTCTGACTCAACTAATTGACTGTGCTTATTCTTTGCCGCTTCTAACAGCGACTTAGCATTTTCATATTGTGAATCTAAGCCAAGTTCACCGGAATCAGCACTTGCAATTTCAAGTTCATACGCCGAATACTGCTGTTTAGCTTGATCAACACGGTTTTGTGCCTCATCGCGAGCCTTAGTTAAACGCTCGATTTCTTCGGTGATTGCTTCAAGACGAGCATTTAAAGACTTGATGTGACCTTCTTGACGGGCAGTTCCTTCACGCGCATCGGCAATAGCTCGCATCGCTGCTGCAATAGTGTCTTCATCACTTTTCAGTGCAGATTCTGCCTGGGCAAGTGCGGTGGTGGCTTGTGCCAGTTGTTGTTGCGCCGAAAGTACATCAGCACGAAGTTGAGTTTCTTCTAAACGAAGTGCCCGGGCTTCGGCATCCAAACTTTCCGGATCGCGCCCTGATGTGCGAGCTTCTTCGGCTTCTTCGTTAAGAAAACGTGAACGCTCTTGTGCCAAGCTTTGGGTTCCACGAAACTTTTCTCGCAATGAGTTTAAATTGTAAAAAGTCTCTTGAGCTGCAACTAGCAAAGGGCTTTCATATGCAGCTTGGGCATCTAATGCTTCTTCACGGCGTCTGATTGCCTCTAGTTCACTTTCAACCGTTGCTCTGCGTTCACGAAGAGCGTTTTCATCTGCAACTTCAAGTTCTAAAGTCTTAGACATAGAGATAAAGTCATCAGCTAGAAGACGAAGTTTTGCATCGCGCAAGTCGGCTTGAATCGTTGCCGCTTTCTTGGCAACTTCAGCCTGCTTGCCCAATGGGCGAAGTTGGCGACGAAGTTCAACAGTTAAATCTTGTACGCGTGCAAGGTTGGCTTGCATCGAATCTAATTTGCGGAGCGCTTTTTCTTTACGCTTTCGATGCTTGAGTACACCAGCTGCTTCTTCAATAAAGCCACGTCGATCTTCAGGCGTTGCCATCAAAATTGCATCAAGCTGACCTTGCCCAACAATCACGTGCATTTCGCGACCGATACCTGAATCGCTCAGAAGTTCCTGAATATCTAACAAGCGCGAAGCTTCACCATTAATTTGGTATTCACTTTGCCCATTTCTAAATAAAATTCTAGAAATAGTTACTTCGGTGTATTCAATAGGAAGTGCGCCATCGCTGTTATCAATGGTGAGTGAAACTTCGGCGCGACCAAGTGGAGCTCGACCACTTGTACCGGCGAAGATGACATCTTCCATCTTTCCGCCGCGAAGTGACTTTGCGCCTTGCTCACCCATAACCCAGGTGAGGGCGTCAACAACATTTGATTTACCGGAACCGTTAGGGCCAACCACGCAGGTAATGCCAGGTTCGAGGCGAAGAGTGGTTGCCGAAGCGAAGGACTTAAAGCCCTTGAGCGTCATACTCTTCAAATACACGCGGTAAACCTATCGCCTATTGAGCGTGATTTTGACGAATTCAGCCTTGCGGATTGGCGGTTTTTAAAGCCTCGTAGGCCGTGCGGGCTGCAACTTGTTCAGCCTCTCGCTTACTCTTTCCAGTTCCCTGACTTAACGCTTCCCCGGCCAACATCGCAACGGCGGTGAAGTTTTTATCGTGATCAGGACCATCTTCGCTGACAATGTATTCGGGGGTGCCCTTACCCAAAGCGGCGGCAAGCTCTTGCAACGCAGTCTTTCCATCAAGTCCAGCGCCACGAGCTACCGCTGAATCCATCGTAGGTGTAATCAAACCGCGAACAATTTCAGTACAACGTGCAAACCCAAACTGTAAATAGATCGCACCAATAAGTGCTTCTAGCGCATCTGCAAGAAGGGAATTTTTGTCACGGCCATTTGTAACTTCCTCACCTTTTCCAAGGCGGATGTACTGACCAAGTTGTAACCCTCGCGCAATATCTGCGAGTGCGCGCATGTTGACAACACCTGAACGCAATGGCGACAAACGACTCTCATCAAATTCTGGATATCGTTTGTACAACTCTTCGGTGACAATTAAGCCAAGTACGGAATCACCAAGAAATTCGAGACGTTCATTAGTTTCTTTACTTCCCGATTCATATGCAAATGATCGGTGCGTAAAAGCCAACTCAAGCAAAGCTGGATCGAGTGTTACTCCCAGCTGCTCACTGAGCATGGAGCTCAGATCAGACCTCTAATACCTGACGACGGTTGTAAGTACCGCATGTTGGGCAAGCGGTGTGCTGCAACTTAGGTTGCTGGCATTGACCACATGTTGAAAGAGCTGCTGCAGTAGTTTTCCACTGGCTACGTCGTGAACGCGTCTTTGAACGCGACATTTTTCGCTTTGGTACTGGCACTGTTCTAACCTCTTCTCAATCATGACAGCGGCAACGAGGCCGCAGAGGAGAAGTATCCCTCAAAAGGGCTAAATCTTGAAATCGGGATCGTCGAGGTTGAGCCCACTCAGGCCTGCCCACCGTGCATCAACGCTCTGATGTGCGTGATCTTCAGGCAGTTCCGCCCATTTTCCACCGCATTCAGGGCAGAGACCAGGGCAATCCTGGTCGCAGAGCGGGTTGATGGGCAGTGAAAGAACAACGGCATCACGGATCGGGGTTTCCAGATTCATGATGTCCCCGTCCATCATCAACTCATCCTCGATCTCTAAATCCTCAAGGGTTTCCTCTTGCTTCTTCTTTTTCTTGCCTCGTTCATTTGTTGGCTCGTAGTTATAGAGCTCTTGAATCTTACGATCAATGACAATTTCAACTGGATCAAGGCATCTAATGCATTCACCTTTAGCTACTGCATAAACATCAGCGCTGAGCAAAATGCCCTCGGTCACCGATTCAAGTCGAGCATCAACTTCGATGAACTCCCCCGCCGGCACAGCGATTAAATCCACACCAAACTTTTCCTTCACTGGGATATCAAGCACATACTCTTTCATCTCGCCTGCACGACGCGGCAGCTCGTATGTGTTGAGTTGAAATGAATCGGGTTGTTTACTCATGAGAATGCCCTGAAACTAACCTTCTTGATTAATTTTCATCTGCAAGTTGTGACAAAACATCCTTGTCGTTGGCCCCAGCAAGTCGATCGCGACCACGTGAAACAGCATCCATGGTCTTGTTCAGAATTACTTCAAGGGTTGCAAGTCGACCATCGATGTATTCCTCGACTTCGGCTTTTTCGATTTCGGCGGTCTCACGCGCATCATCTAGAATTTTGCGCGCTTCGTCTCGCGCGATTTGGACGATAGAAGTTTGTTCCACCATCTGGGCAACATCTTCTCGTGCAATTGCAATCATCTGTTCAGCACTTACTCGAGCCTCTTCGATAATGGCGTCTCGAGTTTCAATAATTTTTCTGGCAGATTCAAAATCAGTTGGCAAAGTTTCGCGAGCTTCATCTAGTACTTCAAGCATTTCGGCGCGATGCACAACACAGCTTGCTGACAGTGGGACGCCACGGGCTTCTTCCACCATCGTGATTGCGGCGGTTAACTTCTCAACTGAGTTCATACTTACTTCCCCGCTATTCGTAACTTGAGAGCTTCGTTAATTGATGGCGGCACCATCGTAGAAACATCTCCGTTGTAGTGAGCTAACTCTTTCACCAGTGATGATGAGAGAAATGAATGTGTTGGAGCCGTTGCCATGAACATGGTCTCAACGCCAGAGCCTTGCAAATTAACTTGGGCCATTTGCAGCTCGTAATCAAAGTCTGAAACCGCGCGTAGACCTTTAACGATTGCTTGGATCGAATTGCTCTTGCAGTAATCCACCAAGAGCCCACTCCAGGAATCCACGGATACATTTGAAAACTTGCTGGTGACCTCGGAGATCATTGAAATTCGCTCCTGGACTGTGAATAGGCTGGATTTAGTTCTGTTTTCAAGAACTGCAACCACAACGTGATCAAATTGCTGCGCAGCACGTTCGATGATGTCTAAATGTCCATATGTGATCGGATCAAAAGATCCTGGGCAAACGGCGCGCTTCATGGCGTAAACGCTAGCAAGACGGGGCCAAGTAATCCATTCTTACGGCTGGTAATTAGCGTAATAAATGGTCGCTTGCCCGTAATTTCGCTCGCGAGCCGGTGCATAGGCGTGTGGCCAAATAAACTGTGGCCCACGCGCAGTTCGTTCGACTGCAATAAAGGCATCACTGCTTAAAAATTCTCCGTCATACAAAGCGCTTAAAACATCTTCTACCGCTTGATTGCTGAAATCATACGGTGGATCAATATAGACCAAGTGATATTTTGTTTTTGGCAAATCTTTTAAGAATCGTTCGGCGCTCATAGCAAAGAGTTGCAACTTTCCACTTGGATTAGATTTCTTTACCAGCTCATAATTGTTCTCAATTGTCTTTTGCGCTTCATCATCTTTTTCTACGACATGGACCAAGGTTGCACCACGCGAAAGTGATTCCAAAGCAATCGCCCCGGATCCCCCAAAGAGATCCAGAACATGAAGACCTTCGAAACTTCCAAATTCAGAAAGTAATGAAGAGAAAAGACCTTCACGTGCGCGATCTGAAGTTGGCCTAGTTGCACCTGCCACAGCGCCTAGGGTTCGACCACGAGCAACACCTGCAATGATTCTCAATGTTCTAACCCTTATCTAAGTAATCGACCGCTTGGTCTCGCTGTAATTGTGCAAGTTCTTTCTTGAGTAAAGGATAGTTGGTCAAATCATTATCTGTTGCAATCAATTGGTCGGCATCTTCTCGCGCTAGCTCAATCAAGGACTCATCACGCAAAACCCGCAATAGACGCAGGTGCGACTGGGTTCCAGATTGGCTGGCACCAAGGACATCTCCTTCACGTCTTTGCTCAAGATCGATTCTGGAAAGTTCAAAACCATCAACAGTTGCAGCCACCGCGTTTAATCGCTCGCGAGCAGGTGTTAATTCCTCGCAATGTGAGACCAATAGGCAAAGTCCAGGTGATGTACCGCGGCCAACACGACCTCTTAATTGATGCAATTGCGAAACACCGAATCTGTCAGCATCCATGATCACCATAATTGTTGCGTTAGGAACATCCACACCAACTTCAATGACTGTGGTGGAAACTAAAACATCAATCTCCCCCTTAGAAAAGGCCTGCATAGTTGCATCCTTTTCATCTGCAGATAAGCGACCGTGCAAAATAGCGATTTTTAGCCCTTGTAAGGGGCCTGCATGCAACATCGGCGCAAGTTCTTCTACAGAAGAAATTTCATCTGATTCTTCACCGAAAAGAAAATCTAAATCCGCATCTGCCCCTGCATCAGGATCTGCTGTAATTCGAGGAGCGACAACATATGCCTGATGGCCTTGTGCCACTTCTTCGCGAATTCGCGTCCACGCACGCTCCATGTAATTTGGTTTCTCTTTCACAGGCACCACATGAGTTGTGATTGGTTGACGACCCAATGGAAGCTCACGCAAAGTTGAAACATCTAAGTCACCAAAAACTGTCATGGCCACAGTTCGCGGAATCGGTGTTGCAGTCATTACCAGCAAGTGCGGAGGCAGTACAGCTTTCTCTTTCAACGCATCTCGTTGCTCAACACCAAATCTATGTTGTTCATCCACAACAATTAAGCCCAGATCTTTGAAAACAACTGATTCACCCAGCAAAGCGTGTGTACCAATCACAATTCCGGCAGTTCCATCTGCAGCCTTGGCAAGTGCTTCTCGTCTGGCTTGTGCAGATTGCGAACCAGTAATCAGTGTTACCTGAGTTCCCTTATCCGAACCACCCAACATGCCACCTTGTGCCAAAGTTCCTAATTGTTTCTCAATTGTTCGAAGATGTTGAGCAGCCAAAACTTCAGTAGGTGCTAATAAGGCGGCTTGCCCCCCGCTATCAACAACTGCCAGCATGGCACGTAAAGCAACAATAGTTTTACCTGATCCAACTTCACCCTGGAGCAATCGGTGCATGGGATGTGGCTGAGCTAAATCACTTTCAATCTCTTTGCAAACAGCGATCTGACCGGCGGTTAATTCAAATGGCAAAGATTTATCAAAGGCATCAAGTAAGCCACCAGTTATTCTTTTTCGTGATGTTGAATTCAACTTCTTTAATTGATTCCGGCGTATGACTAAAAGCGCTTGCAGCAGAAAAGCCTCATCAAATGTAAGTCTTTCCCGTGCATTTTCGGCATGATCTAGATCTGCAGGTTGATGCAGTTGTACCAACGCTTGTTGCAAAGTCGGGTACGCATGTCGCTCACGAATACTTTCCGGTAAGAAATCTTCAATTTCATCTAATGCTCCGATTGCAAGCTGGGCGCATTGTGAAATCTTCCATGATGGAAGTTTGGATGAGGCTGGATAGACAGGTAGAAACTTTCCTGCAAAACCTTCAACAGCAGAATCCACATCTGATCCATCTGGGATCAACTCGTAATCGGGGTG
>CAYMNN010000008.1:0-9211 GCA_964391815.1 uncultured Candidatus Planktophila sp. | reverse complement strand
TAGTGGCGCACCAGATCCCCAACAGTGCTGATCCCAAAAACGGTATTGAGAACCTTGGCGGTACGGTCGCCAACAACGGCTGAAACCTTGCTCTCGAGTGTGGCCACGCGAGCATTCTCCCTCGCATTCAGGATTATCTGGCTTACCTGAGCATGAGAGTTGCTCGATCTACGGCGGAATTGGCTTCCTCCCCCGCTTACGGGGTACCCTTACGCCCTGTTCCCATTGGAACGAGTTCAACAGAACAATTTAAAGGAGTACCGCTGTGGCATCAACATGCGATATCTGTGGCAAAGGCCCAAGCTTTGGAAACAATGTTTCTCACTCACAGGTCAAGACCCGTCGTCGCTGGAATCCAAATATCCAGCGTGTTCGCACCCTTGTTGGTGGAACTGCAAAGCGTCAAAACGTCTGTACTTCATGCCTAAAGGCTGGAAAAGTTACACGTTAATCTAAAGTTTATTTAATGAAAGTGGCGCCAGGTATCTGGCGCTTTTTTCATTTCTACACCAACTACACCCGCACCTGCTTGAACTACTCCAATACAAAATCCGCCTAGATCTTTTCCAGTTGCCAGGAATACATGATCCTCGCCTCCGGCCAGAATCCATTGCCACACATCAATTCCCTGAGACTCGGCAAGTTCGCTCAGTGTTGCAAATTCAGGGTGCTTACTAATCAATTCCTTATCAATTGCTAACTGAACCCCAGATGCATCAGCTAGCTGCTCGGCTTGAATAACAAGTGCGTCACTAATATCGCACATGGACGTTGCTTTTCCATTTGCAAACTGAACCGCCGCAGAATAATCAACTGTCGGTGCCGAAAATTCGGCAACCGCGTGTAACGCGATGTCTCCATCTAAATCTTTCTCAATCAGGGCAAGACCTGCTGCCGACCAACCTGGCAATGAAGAAACATAAACCCGATCACCAATTTGAGCACCAGCTCGAGTAATGGCGGTATCAATCTGTCCGATCGCTGTAATTGAAATAGAGATGCAGGGCCCTTTTGCTAGATCGCCTCCTACTACGTAAGCACCGCAACTGCTGGCTTCATGTGCAATTCCTTCAGCAAGCTCCTCGATCCATTCAAAGGTCTCTTGTCCAGTCAGAGTTACCGCAGCCACTAGATACCGTGGTGAACCACCCATTGCGTAAACATCTGCAAGATTTGCTGCGGTGATCTTTCGGCCAATATCAAATGCACTGCTCCATGCAGTATTGAAATGGGTTCCTTCAACTGCAACATCGGTGGTGATTGCAGTTCGCTCTGATGTCTTAACAACTGCAGCATCATCGCCAATTCCGATATCGACTCCGCGTTGTGGGCTGCCAAATATGCGGGCTAGTGCCGCAATTACCCCAGCCTCATCGAAGTTCATAGCCCTTAGCCTAATCGACTACCTCGTTAGGGCTCATCTGCGGTAGCGTTTGCCATCGACCAGAAAGGACATCTCATGTCAGTACAGGCTTTCATCTTGATTCAAACCGAAGTTGGCAAAGCAACAGGTGTTGCAGATGCTGTAGCAAAGATCCCTGGCGTAACTTTGTCTGAAGGTGTTACTGGTCCTTACGATGTAATCATGCGTGCTGAAGCTTCAAGCATGGAAGAGTTTGGTCGTTTGGTACTGTCAAAGGTTCAAGGCGTACCAGGAATCACACGCACTTTAACTTGCCCAGTTACACACCTGAGCTAATTTTCTTCCTTACTTGTTAAGGGCAGAATCGATTAATCCAGAAATCAAAGCGCTGTAACTAACCCCTGTTGCATCCCATAACTTTGGATACACGCTAGTTCCTGTAAATCCTGGCATCGTGTTGATCTCATTGATAATGATTTGGTTGTCATCGGTATAAAAGAAGTCACAACGCGCAAGTCCTGAACAACCTAGGGCATCAAAAGCCTGCATGGCAGCGATTTGAATTAATTGCGCATCTTCTTCGGGGATCGCGGCAGGGATTTTTACCGTAGTGGCATCATCTAAATACTTTGCTTCAAAATCATAAAATTCGAATTGAGGATTAACAACAATTTCACCGACGACTGAGGCGTAACTGGTTCCATCGCGTTCCAGGACTGCGCACTCAATTTCCCGTCCATTGATTGCATTTTCAATCAAGACTTTGTCATCGTATGTAAATGCATCCTCAATTGCTGCACCAAGTTGCTCAGGTGCTTTAACTTTATGAGTACCACGACTTGATCCGCCACTAGATGGCTTTACAAAGACTGGATAAGTAATTTCTTGTGCAACTGGATGGGCGTCACCTTTTTTCAGGACAATTCCCGGTGCAACCTTCATCCCCGCGGCAGCAAATAACTCTTTGGCTCGTGCTTTATCCATGGCAGTGGCAGAAGCCTTAACTCCGCTACCCACATAGGCAACACCTACATCTTCTAGCAATTGTTGAATCTTTCCGTCTTCACCAAATTCGCCATGAAGCACCGGAAATACGCAATCCACTTGCACAAACTTTCCATCAATTACCAGGCCGCCTTGGGCAAGCTCTACCGAACTTCCATTATCTTCAATCGTTGGCATCACCTTGTTAACTATTGCCAGCGGATAATTGTTATCCAGGCAGACCCATTTGCCGGACTTTGTTATTCCAATCAATAATGGTGTGAAGAGTTTTCTATCCAAACCCTTCAATACTCCTCCACCAGAAACACATGAAACTTCGTGTTCGCTACTGGGTCCCCCACAGATAATCGCTACAGTCATTTGGCTCATCGAATGAAATTCTCCGCCTTAGTAGTAATTTCCATAAGTCGATCTATAGCTTGCTCAGGAGTCAATGACCCAGAAACAACATCTGCCACGGCTTCAATGACAGGCACTTCTATGCCTACACGGTGTGCAATTTCAAGCACTGCATTTGATGATGCCACGCCTTCGACAGTTTTTGCCACAGTTGTTCTTGCAACATCTATAGATCCGCTCTTTCCTAGGACTTCACCAAATGTTCGGTTTCGAGAAAGCGCAGATCCGCAACTTGCTACTAAATCCCCCATGCCAGCTAGCCCTGCCGCGCTCAGCGGGTCTGCATTGTGTGCTGCACATAAACGTGCAACTTCATTGAGTCCGCGCGTAATCAACATAGCTTGGGTATTTTCGCCATAACCCATTCCAATAGACATTCCAACGGCCAAAGCGATGACACTTTTTATCGCACCAGCTAATTCGCATCCCAAAACATCGATGGATGTGTAGACCCGGTAATAAGGAGTTGTAAACAATTGCTGAACTTTTTCAGCGATTGCAAGTGTCGGAGCCGCGGCAACTGCGCCGGCTGGTTGGCGCAAAACAAGTTCATTAGCCAGATTTGGACCCGTAATGATGGCAACATTTTCTGTCCCAAGAACCTCTGAAATAATCTCAGTCATGCGCGACATCGTGCTTACTTCAATGCCCTTTAACGTACTAATGATCAAGGCATTTGGTTCAAACATGGGCTTCCAGTTAGTCAGGTTCTCGCGCAAAGTTTGAGCTGGAACTGCCAAGACGTAAATGTTGGAATACTCGAAGGCTTCCTTCAGCGAAGAGGTGGCTTTGAGACCAATTGGCAAAACACTGTCATCTAAGTATTTGGAATTTGTGTGCTTTTGATTTACTTCATCAACTAATTCTTGGCTACGTCCCCACATCAATACATGGTTTCCCGCATCGCAGAGCACCTGGGCCATAGTGGTTCCCCACTGACCCGCGCCAAGAACTACAACCTTGCTCACTTCTTTTTAGCTTTCTTAAAGTTTCCAGTACGTGGCAGGGTTGAATTGTGGGGATCAAAAATTTCTACCGGACGTTTTTCGCCCCGCAGCTCTTCTAGCAAATTTGTTAGTTCGCGCATTACAAAAGCGGTTGCTTCTCGCAAAGCTTCTTGATCATTCTCTTTGCCATACCAGGCCGAAAGTTCTAGCGGCTTTCCAACCAAAATTTTGATGGGGGTACGTGGAAACAATTTTATTTTCTTTTCATAGGTAGGCATCACAATCTGAGATCCCCATTGAGCGATTGGAACGATTGGTGTCTGCGTGGCAATTGCTAAACGAGCTAGTCCAGTCTTTGCAACCATCGGCCAACCAAGCCGATCTCTGGTCAGAGTGCCTTCTGGATAAACCCCTACACAATGTCCAAGGTCTAAAAGTCGAACTGCGTGATCAAGTGCTTTGGATGCATCTTTGCTTTCGCGAGCAACTGGAACCATGCCAGCCGCCAAAATGATCTTGCCAATAACTGGAACCTTAAAAACGCCCTCTTTACCTATGTAACGTGGGGCTCGACCATTTCGAAAAAGAAAGTGTGTCAGAAACAAAACATCCAAATAAGAAACATGATTGCTAGCAACAATAATCTTGCCGGTTTTAGGAAGGTTTTCGCCGCCACGCCAAACTTTCTTTCCCACTAGATTCATAATGGGGATGAGTACCTTGGTGCCTAATTTAAAAGCGAAGTTGGTGCCAAGTGGCTTACCCGTTGGAGGAGCATATGAAACTTTGAACTCCGTCATGGAATTAATAGTAGTGTGGTACATGCAAAAACGGGGCCAGCGTTAGCCGACCCCGTTTTAAAAGTAAAAAGAATTACTTCTTCTTACCCTTCTTTACAGCCTTCTTTGCTGCTGGCTTCTTCTTGGCAGGTGACTTTTTAGCCGCCTTCTTTGGAGCTGCCTTCTTTGCAGACTTCTTCGCAGCCTTCTTTGGAGCTGCCTTCTTTGCTGCTGGCTTAGCTACAGCCTTTGGCTCTGGCTTTGGTGCTGGAGCAAGCTTGCGATCTCCTGAGATAACTTCCTTCAGTGCCTTTGCAGGTAGGAAGCGAGCCTTCTTTGATGCCTTGATCTTGATTGTCTCGCCGGTGAATGGGTTACGTCCCATACGTGCCTTGCGGTCAACCTTCTTGAACTTACCGAAATCGTTGATCATTACATCTTCGCCCTTTGAAAGGTTGCGAACGATTGTGTCAAAAACGATATCTACAGCGTGAGCTGCTTCCTTCTTGCTGTCGTTGAAGTGTGGTGCTAACGCAGCAATGAATTGGGCCTTATTCATTGAAATCCCCTTATTTACGCGTAAATGTTAAGCAACTGCCTAACGTGTTCATAAACTTACGCGCATACAAGGGGTGAGTACGTTATTGAAATGCGCGTGTCGCATTTTTTTATTGCGTGAAAATCCGTAAAAAACGCGCTTTTTATGCGTAGAAAACTCTAAATCAATGATTGAGAGTTTTACAAACCACAACTCACCCCGCCAGAAAAATGCTGATTTACGCTTGTTTTGGGGGTCTATGAACGAATTGGAAGCGTTGCAGGTTTGTACAAAGGACGCTTTTTTTCAAAAGAGTCAATGAAATCAGTCTGTTTGAGGGTTAAGCCGATGTCATCTAAACCTTCCATCAAGCGCCAACGCGTGTAATCATCGATAGCAAATGGCAGGCTCTTGCCGGCATAGGAAACAGCTCGGTTTTCAAGATCTACCGTGATCTGGGTTGTTGGATCAGCCTCGATTGTCTCCCACAACGCTTCTACTTCTGCTTGATCAAGAATGATCGTGAGCAATCCGCCCTTCAGCGAATTGCCGCGGAAGATATCTGCAAAGCGACTAGAAATAACAACTTTAAAGCCGTAATTCTGAAGCGCCCACACGGCATGTTCGCGGGATGAACCTGTACCAAAATCGGCACCTGCGACAAGAACTGTGCCGTCTTTAAATGCAGGTTGATTCAAAACGAATTCAGGGTCATTGCGCCACGCTGCAAATAGGCCATCTTCAAAACCACTGCGTGTTACACGCTTTAAGTAAACCGCAGGAATAATCTGATCAGTATCTACATTGCTACGACGAAGTGGAACACCAGTTCCAACATGAGTAATGAATTTTTCCATAGTCAGGTGCTCCTTATAGATCCGCAGGTGAAGACAGAGTTCCACGCAGCGCGGTTGCAGCTGCAACAAGTGGGCTTACCAGGTGAGTTCTTCCACCTTTACCTTGGCGGCCCTCAAAGTTTCGGTTTGAAGTTGATGCAGAACGCTCGCCCACTGCAAGTTGATCAGGGTTCATGCCAAGACACATGGAACAACCCGCATTTCGCCATTCAGCTCCTGCATCCAGAAAGACTTTGTCTAATCCTTCCGCTTCTGCTTCTAGTCGTACTCGCGCAGAACCTGGAACTACCAACATGCGAAGCGATGATGCAATCTTCTTTCCCTTTAAAACTTCGGCAGCTGCACGTAAATCTTCGATGCGGCCATTAGTGCAAGAGCCCAAGAAAACAGTGTCAATTGCTATCTTCTTCAATGGTGTTCCAGCTTCAAGACCCATGTAAACAAGGGCACGCTCTGCAGCCGTTCTTGCTTCTGTGTCAGCAAAGTCTGCTGGGTTTGGCACAACACCATTGAGCGGCAAGCCCTGTCCAGGGTTAGTTCCCCACGTTACAAATGGTTCGAGCTCATCTGCATTCAGGTTAACCTCTACATCAAATTTTGCATCCTCATCGGTAAACAATGTTTTCCAATAAGAAAGCGCCGCATCGAAATCTTCAGGTGCGTGTGGCTTTCCCTTGATGTAATCAAATGTTGTTTGATCTGGTGCAATAAGACCAGCACGTGCTCCAGCTTCAATAGACATGTTGCACACGGTCATTCTGGATTCCATAGACAGTGCACGAATTGCGCTTCCGCGATATTCGATGACATAGCCTTGCCCGCCGCCGGTGCCAATCTTTGCAATGATTGCAAGAATAATGTCCTTAGAAGTAACACCAGGCTTGAGCGTTCCTTCTACATTGATCGCCATTGTCTTTGGGCGCTGTAGTGGCAAAGTTTGAGTAGCCAAAACGTGCTCGACCTCGGAAGTTCCGATACCAAATGCGAGCGCTCCAAAAGCACCGTGGGTTGACGTATGCGAATCTCCGCACACAATTGTCATGCCGGGTTGAGTGATTCCAAGTTGTGGTCCAACAACATGGACTACGCCCTGATCCTTATCGCCCAGCGAGTGAATGCGGATGCCGAACTCTTTACAGTTTGCACGCAAAGTATCGACCTGCAGCTTTGAGACTGGGTCTGCAATTGGCTTATCAATATTTAGTGTCGGAACATTGTGATCTTCGGTAGCAATTGTTAGATCAGGGCGGCGAACAGGGCGACCGGCCAGGCGCAAGCCATCAAATGCTTGTGGGCTAGTTACTTCATGGATTAAATGCAGATCGATGTAAACAAGATCTGGTTCGCCATCTGCACGTCGAACGACATGCTCTGCCCAAATCTTCTCTGCTAACGTTTTACCCACGGCCTTTGTACTCCTTTTTCGCTCCAACTTGAGGTATCAGATACTGAGATGCTAATATCACTCTGTGAACACAAAGAATAGCGGAGTTGGCGTATTAGACAAAGCGGTGTCGATTCTGAGCACCTTAGAAGCAGGTCCGCATTCACTTGCCGAACTAGTGGCCGCTACTGGCATTGCCCGTCCTACCGCTCACCGATTGGCTGTGGCACTTGAATTCCATCGCTTAGTTGCCCGTGATCTTACCGGACGATTTGTTTTAGGCCCACGTTCGGCTGAATTAGGTGCAGCTGCTGGCGAAGATCGCCTACTGGCCGCTGCGGCCCCCGCACTTTCCGCGCTACGAGATGCAACTGGTGAAAGTGCTCAGTTGTATCGCCGCCAAGGTGACTTGCGCATTTGTGTTGCCGTGGCAGAACGTCTGTCAGGTTTGCGTGACTCTGTACCAGTCGGTGCCGCATTAACTATGCAGGCAGGTTCTGCAGCTCAAATTTTATTGGCGTGGGAAGATTCAGAAAAGATTCATCGTGGTCTTACTAATGCACGCTTTACCGCTGCACAACTATCTGCCGATCGTCGTCGCGGTTGGGCACAATCAGTTGGAGAACGTGAAGCTGGTGTTGCATCGGTATCAGCCCCAGTTCGTGCACCTAATGGCAAAGTAATTGCCGCAGTAAGCATTAGCGGCCCGATCGAACGTCTAGGACGTCAACCAGGCCGCATTCATGCCGCTGCAGTAGTTGCTACCGCCGCTCGTCTGACTGAATACCTAGCTCGCGAATAACTCGCGAAATAGTTGAAAAGGAAAAACCTTTTCGCTGAAGTAGTGATTGAATTCTGCGAATCTGAACATCGGCTTCAAAACGACTCATTGTGCTGTACTTGCGCATCGCTAATGAAAAAGCGGTGCGATATTCGGATTCATCATCGATCTCATCCAAAGCCTCATCAATGCTCTGCTGGTCCACTCCCCTAGTGCGAAGTTCGCCGGCAATAATTCTTTTGGACAATTTCTTTGAGGTGTGACGTGATTGAGTCCACGCTTTCGCGAATTCAGAGTCGTTAATCAAACCTTTTTCTTGAAGTCTAAATACGGTTGCGTTGGCAACATCATCCTCGACTCCACGCTTTTTTAAGTGAGCCAGAAGCTCACCCTTACTCTTGGCCCGCGCGACCAACGCATTTAATGCGATGGTGTTTGCAATTGAGTAAGGGTCAGCCTCGTGGTCAACTTTGGAGTACTCCAACATTGGAGTTTAGAAATCCACCTCTGCGGCGGCCTCATCGATGGCAGCAACGAGTGCTGGATCGACCTCGACCGGAACAAAGTGTGCGCGGATCTTTGTCTCAATATCATTTGCAAGATCTGGGTTGTCCAACAGGAATGCGCGGGCGTTTTCTTTACCCTGTCCTAGTTGATCAGCCTCGTAGGTGTACCAGGCTCCTGATTTCTTAACGATGCCGATATCTACACCCATGTCGATCAATGAACCTTCACGCGAAATTCCAGTTCCGTAAATGATGTCGAATTCAGCTTGCTTGAACGGTGGCGCCATCTTGTTCTTAACAACCTTTACGCGGGTACGGTTACCGACTGATTCTTGACCATCCTTGAGAGTTTCAATACGTCGGATATCTAGACGAACTGAGGCGTAGAACTTGAGCGCCTTACCACCGGTTGTTGTCTCTGGTGAACCAAAGAAAACACCGATCTTGTCGCGAAGCTGGTTAATAAAGATCGCAGTTGTTTTTGATTGATGAAGCGCACCGGTAATTTTACGAAGTGCTTGTGACATCAAACGAGCTTGTAGACCCATATGTGAGTCACCCATCTCGCCTTCAATTTCAGCGCGAGGAACAAGTGCTGCAACTGAGTCAACTACAACTAGATCAAGTGCGCCTGAACGTACAAGCATGTCCA
>CAYMNN010000007.1:8408-24174 GCA_964391815.1 uncultured Candidatus Planktophila sp. | reverse complement strand
TTTCTCAAGTTGAAATATTCGCTGGAGTTGCCGTAGATAGGCAAGAACTTTATGCACTCATGCGTAAAGCGGCTCTAACAAAGCTGGTTTAATCCACAGCGGGTTTTGATTTCTTGTGACATTACTACAGTGGCTACATGTGGCTGCCCTTCTTTTTATTCGCGCTTCCAATCTCATTGGCCGATGTCAGATCTTTTATCATTCCAAATGTTTACATCTTTTGGCTTAGTGTTCTGTGTTGTCCGTATATTTTGGTCAATGGCCTAGGTCGAATTACGGTTCTGATCTTTGCCTTCACACTTCTGGTTCTTCTTTATTTAGTCGGGTTGGGTATGGGCGATGTAAAACTTATTGCAATCATTGTGGTATATCTCAATTCCAGAATGCAGACCAATTTGATTGAATTAGCGGTTTCAATTCTCTTATGCGCAGGTTGCTATATATTCCTAAATACCCTGCGTAATCGTAAAATACCGAGCAAAGTCCCGTTGGCACCCAGCATCTTTGTGGGTCTGGCACTTTATTTGGCGACAAGTTAGCCCTCTGATCTGTCACAATATGAACATGCGTTGGTTAACTGCGGGTGAATCACATGGTCAAGCACTCAGTGCAATTGTCGAAGGTATTCCGGCATCTGTTTCAGTAACTACAGCCGATATTGATTACCATTTGCAGCGTCGACGCCTAGGAGTTGGACGCGGTGCGCGGCAGAATTTTGAGGCCGATAAAGTCACAATTCTTGGCGGTGTGCGTCTTGGTCTTACTCAGGGTGGTCCAATTGCAATTCAGGTTGGAAATTCTGAATGGCCGAAGTGGGAAAAGGTTATGTCAGCCGATCCCGTTCCAGAAGATGAAATCAAAGATCTAGCCCGCAATGCACCATTGACCAGACCACGTCCAGGTCACGCTGATCTTGTCGGGATGCAGAAATATAACTTTGATGATGCCCGGCCGATTTTAGAAAGAGCTAGCGCACGCGAAACTGCCGCTCGAGTTGCTTTGGGCGCTGTTGCACGAAACTTCTTGGAACAAAGCGTTGGAATAACTATCTTGAGCCATGTTCTGTCTATCGGGTCGGTACGTGTTCCGGATGATACGAAATTACCTAGTGCCACAGATATGAAACTGATTGATGAAGATCCGGTTCGTTGCGCGGATGCGCAATCAAGTCAAGCAATGATTGCCGAGATTGAAAAAGCACATCGCGATGGCGATACATTGGGCGGTGTTGTAGAAGTTTTGGCATTTAACATGCCACCAGGATTGGGATCGCATGTTCATTGGGATCGACGTCTTGATTCCAAATTAGCTGGTGCGGTCATGGGCATTCAGGCGATCAAAGGTGTTGAAATTGGAGATGGTTTCTTAACTGCAACTCGTCGTGGTTCGGTTGCACATGATGAAATAGAAAAGAATTCCAATGGCGCAATCGTTCGTCGTACCGACAGAGCTGGTGGTACCGAAGGCGGGATGTCCAATGGCGAGATTCTTCGAGTAAGAGCGGCGATGAAGCCAATTTCAACAGTTCCCAAGGCGTTAGACACAATCGATGTATCAACTGGCGAAGCAGCAAAAGCAATTAATCAGCGCTCTGATGTTTGCGCAGTACCTGCAGCGGGCGTTGTAGCAGAAGCCATGGTTGCACTTGTTCTTGCCGAAGCAGTTCTTGAAAAATTTGGTGGAGATTCGGTAACTGAGACTCGTCGCAATTTTGAGTCATACATGTCGAGTTTAAATTTTAAGTAATCAGCAATGAGTCGGATACTTTTGATTGGCCCACCTGGAGCAGGCAAAAGCACGGTCGGTGCTGCCTTAGCTTTGGAACTTGGCATTGATTTTATAGACACCGATCAGTTGATTGAAAAGGAAAGCGGAAAGACAATTACTGACATTTTTGTTGTCGATGGCGAGCCACATTTCCGAGCACTTGAAGTAGAGGCACTGAAAAAGGTGTTAACTTTTGAAAACAGTGTGATCAGTCTTGGAGGAGGGGCTCCAATTTCTGAAGAGGCACAAAAAGTAATTAAAAATTCGGAGTCGCACACGGTGTTCTTAGATGTCTCTTTGGCAACAGCCGCGCCGCGGGTAGGCTTTAATCGAGACCGCCCATTGCTCTTGGGAAATCCTCGCGCGCAATGGCAAGCGTTAAGCGATAAACGTCGTCCAATTTACGAGATGCTAGCCAATGACTGCATTAAGGTTGATGACATGGACGTCAGTCAAGTTGTAGCTCACATTAAAAAGAGTCTTTCATGAAGACTGTTTCAGTCAAGGCTGAGCGCGATTACACTGTTTCAATTGGCGGTGATTGGATTTCAGCACTGACACCGATGATCCAATCGAGAACTCGCGTTGCTGTGATTGTGTCTTCAACTTTTTCGCCAGATTTATCACCTTTACAAACACTTGACTGCGAACTGCATGTTTTCACCGTCGCAGATGGTGAAGAGGCAAAGAATCCAGCGACATTACTTTCGCTTTGGAATTGGCTTGGCGCAGCTGGTTTTACCCGCTCAGATTTACTTGTCGGTATCGGCGGGGGAGCAATGACCGATTTAACAGGCTTTGCGGCGGCCACGTGGTTGCGTGGAATCGATTGGATTGCGGTTCCTACTTCGCTGGCTGGGATGGTCGATGCTTCCGTTGGAGGAAAAACTGGCATCAACTCCGATTATGGTAAAAACTTAATTGGTTCATTCCACTCTCCAATTTCAGTGATCATTGATGTCGCTTTTTTGACAACACTTTCTGCTCGAGACATCTCGGCAGGTATGGCTGAAGTAATTAAGTGTGGTTTCATTTCAGACCCGCAGATTCTAGAAATCGCTGGCAGGTGTAACGCGCAAAATTTATTGTCTAATCAGGATCTATTGATAGATCTGATTTATCGGGCTGTCGCCGTGAAAGCATCGGTAGTCTCTGTTGATTTCAAGGAAAGTTTTGCACGTGAGGCTTTGAATTATGGGCATACCTTGGGCCATGCAATCGAGATACATGCCAAGTACCAATTGCGACACGGTGAAGCAGTAGCTGTGGGAATGGTTTTTGTCGCAGAACTAGCAGCCGCGCGCGGTTTGGTAGATAAGCAAACTGTTGCCCTACATCGGGACTTGCTGACTAGATACGATTTGCCAATAACTTTTGAACGAAATGCGTGGTCCAAGTTGGCTCCATTGCTAGCTCTTGATAAAAAAGCTCGAGGAAAAACCATTCGATTTGTTGTTTTGAACGCAATTGGCTCAACGGTACGCCTAGAAGATGTATCTTCCGCCGAACTTGATGCGGCTTATGAGATGATTGCTTCATGAAGATCTTGGTAATTAACGGACCTAATTTGTCTCGTTTAGATATTCGAGATTCTTCAATTTATGGGGACCTTAATTATTCCGAGCTCAAGAGTATGATCGAGATCGCAGCTACTAAGCATGGTTTCCAAGCTGATGTTCGACAAAGTGATGATGAAGCGACAATTATCGGCTGGCTACATGAGGCTGCTGACAACAACACTCCTGTGATTATCAATCCTGCAGCCTTTACTCATTATTCCTATGCGATCCGGGATGCTGCAGAATTAGTTAAAGCACCACTTATCGAAGTCCATTTATCTAACCCGTTAAGCAGGGAAGAGTTCCGCCATACTTCAGTGATTTCTGGAGTAGCAAACGGAACAATCGGTGGTTTCGGTCCAAATTCTTATGTTTTGGCCATCATCGCGCTAGCAAATCTCGTTTCGAAGTAACAAAGCACACCCGTGGAACGGGTATCCTTGGGTCTTCGTAAAATTAACACAATCGATATAGAGCGGGTGGATTAGCTGTGGCAACAACAAATGATTTGAAAAACGGAATGACCCTGGATATTGAAGGACAGTTGTGGACGGTAGTTGAGTTCCAGCATGTGAAGCCAGGCAAGGGTCCGGCATTTGTGCGCACAAAGCTAAAGTCAGTCCTTAGCGGAAAAGTTGTCGACAAGACATATAACGCAGGCGTAAAGGTTGATGTAGCGATTCTTGAAAAGCGCGAGATGCAGTACCTCTACAAAGAGGGCGATGATTTTGTGTTTATGGATACAAAGACTTATGACCAAATGACGATTAGCGCTGCGACCGTAGGTGATGCGGCAAATTACATGTTGGAAAACACCGAAGCAATTGTTGCAGTAAATGAAGGCAACCCTTTGTACATCGAACTTGCTGCTTCAGTTCCATTGAAAATTACCTACACCGAACCAGGCATTCAAGGCGATCGATCATCAGGTGGTACTAAGCCAGCAACAGTTGAAACTGGAATCGAAATTCAAGTTCCATTGTTCATCAAGCAAGACGAAGTTGTTATGGTTGATACACGTGATGGGTCTTATCAGGGTCGCGCTAGCTAGTGTCAGCTCGTAGCAAGGCGCGAAAACAAGCGCTGGATCTTTTGTATGAAAGCGATATCCGTGGGACAGATCTGCTTGCTACCTTGCAATCCCGAGATATTGTTGAAGAAGGTCCGGATGCACGCCCGATCCGTGATTACACAAAAGAACTTGTCAATGGTGTTGCAGACAATCGCCGCAAAATAGATGAATTAATCACCACGTATGCCCAAGGTTGGGATATGGATCGCTTGCCGGCTGTTGACCGAAACATCCTGCGACTAGGAATTTATGAAATTTTATGGGCTAACAATGTTCCAATCAGTGTCGCAATTGATGAATCATTGGTACTTGCAAAAGAGCTTTCAAGTGATGAGTCATCAAAGTACATCCACGGAGTCTTAGGCCGTATTGCGAGTATAAAAGACACTATTTCAATTTAGCCAAGGCAAAGCTGTCGAGGAAATTGTTTGTTTGTTCATCAGAATAATTAGCGAAAATTTTCAGTAAATCAATATCGCTACCGCGTAGTGAAATAACCTGACCATTCCAATCATGACGCAGATGGGCTATTCGTTGGATGATTTTCAGCGCAGCATCGTTAGAATCATCAGGATTATTGGCAAGCTTGTTCACATCGATAATGACCCGGCCAGACCTGATTCCCTTTTCTGTCGGAGACATAAGTTCACTCACTGGTACTTGGTAGAGCTGGGCTATTTCAAGAAGTTTTTCTGCACTTATTGATCTGTCGCCTCGCTCATAAGAACCCAGGGCGATGGCCGAAATTGTTCCTTTGCTGAGTATCGAAACCTGACTCAGGGTTAACCCCTTGGAGATTCTGACCTTGCGTAACTGGGACTGAAGCTGGGACAACTGGTTTTCTATGTTCATGTGGGCAGGGTATTCACGCCCGACTCGAACGTTTTCGGATATCCACAGCCAAGGCTTATCGGTGCTAGTATCTCGCCTGCATCCTTTAACGACCCATCCAGAGAGGTGGGAAAGGAGATTCACATGAGCGTAGCCCTGTCCGCACCTGACATTAAACGTGCGTTGACCCGCATTTCACACGAAATCCTGGAAAAGAATCAAGGTTCTCAATCCATTGTTCTGTTGGGTATTCCGACCCGCGGTGCACACCTTGCACAGCGCATAGCCTCCATTATTTCTGAAATAGAAGGCTCAGAAGTTCCCTGTGGAACCCTAGATATAACTTTGTTTCGAGATGACTTGCGCCTTCGCGCACCTAAGGCAATCATGCCAACCAAGATTCCTACCTGTGGGATCGAAGGCAAAGATTTGATCCTTGTTGATGATGTTCTCTTTTCTGGACGAACTATTCGCGCGGCGTTAGATGCTTTAGGAGAAATTGGCCGTCCCCGTACAGTTCAATTAGCTGCCTTAGTAGACAGAGGCCATCGCGAGCTTCCTATAAAGGCGGATTTTGTTGGCAAGAATCTTCCAACATCAAAGAGTCAATCAGTCCGAGTGTTGTTGGGTGAGATCGATGGACGTGACGAAGTGAGCATCGAAGGAGCTGAGCAATAATGCGCCATCTCTTATCAATTGCTGATGTCAGCAAAGCCGAAGCCATTTCGATTCTAGATACGGCTCATGAATTAGCACGTGTTTCCGAAGGCGCGGTCAAGAAACTTCCAACTTTGCGAGGTCGAACCATTGTCAATCTCTTTGCAGAAGATTCGACGCGAACTCGTATTTCTTTTGAAGCAGCAGCCAAGAGACTTTCAGCAGATGTAATCAATTTTTCAGCTAAGGGATCCAGTGTCAGTAAGGGCGAATCACTCAAAGACACAGCGATGACACTTCAAGCTATGGGCGCTGATGCGGTTGTTATTCGACACTCTGCATCGGGTGCGGCGCAGCGTTTAGCTGATTCACAGTGGATGTCTGGGAGCGTTGTTAATGCAGGCGATGGTACCCATGAACATCCAAGTCAGGCGTTACTAGATGCATTTACAATTCGTAAACATTTAAGCTTAGGTAAAACAGATTTAGAAGGAATAAGTGTTGCAATTGTTGGCGACGTTCTACATTCCAGAGTTGCACGTTCAAATGTTTTACTTCTATCAAAACTTGGAGCAAAGGTAACTTTAGTTGCTCCACCAACTTTACTTCCGGTGGGCGTGGAAACCTGGCCATGCACAGTCTCATATGACCTTGACACAGTGGTTCCGTTTGTTGATGTCGTGATGATGTTGCGTGTGCAGCAAGAGCGTATGACTGATTTTTACTTCCCGAATGCGCGTGAATACTCTCGATATTTCGGTCTTAATATCGATCGAATGAAACTCATGAAACCTGGTTCGATCGTTATGCATCCAGGACCAATGAATAGGGGCCTAGAGATTTCAGCTGAAGTGGCAGATAGCGCTCGTTCAGTTATTACGGAACAGGTAACAAACGGAGTCAGCGTCAGAATGGCGATTTTGTACGTCCTTTTAACTGGTGGAGCGTTGGAAGCGGGGAGTAACTAAATGAGCACAATCGATCTAGTTATCAAGGGCGGACAGCTTTCCGATGGTAGAAAAGTTGATGTTTGCATTACGGATGAAAAGATTGTGGAGCTCACACCAACATTTACTGGACAAGCTAGCAAAACGCTCACTGTTGACGGGTGCATCATCCTTCCTGGCTTAGTTGATTTACACACTCATCTACGCGAACCAGGCCGCGAAGATGCCGAGACGGTTTTAAGTGGTAGTCGCGCCGGTGCGAAAGGCGGATTTACTGCCTTATCAGCCATGGCCAATACATCACCAGTTGCAGATACCGCCGGCGTTGTTGAACAGGTCTACCGATTGGGACAAGAAGCGGGATTGCTGGATGTATTTCCGATCGGTGCAGTAACTCAAGGATTGAAAGGACAAACGCTGTCCGAAATTGGAGCGATGGCAGATTCGGTTGCTCAGGTAAGAGTTTTTAGTGATGACGGTCATTGTGTATCAGATCCACTTGTCATGCGCAGAGCTTTGGAATACATCAAGAAATTTGGGGGAGTTATTGCTCAACATGCACAAGATCCCCGAATGACTGTTGGTTCTCAGATGAATGAAGGAGCAGTGTCTTCCCGTCTTGGTTTGAAGGGCTGGCCTGCAGTTGCAGAAGAGGCAATAATCGCGCGCGATGTTCTACTTGCTGATCATGTTCAATCAAGGTTGCATATTTGCCATTTAACAACTGCCGGTGGAGTTGAAATAATTCGCTGGGCTAAAGCCCGAGGCATAAATGTAACGGCCGAAGTTACGCCGCATCATCTCTTACTTACCGATGATTTAGCGTCTTCGTATGATCCAGTCTATAAAGTCAATCCACCGCTTAGAACGCAAGCAGATGTGCACGCTCTGCGCGAAGCTTTAGCCGATGGAACTATCGATATTGTCGCAACAGATCACGCACCACACCCATTGGAAGATAAAGAATGCGAGTGGCAGGAAGCGGCTTTTGGAATGCTGGGATTAGAAACAGCTCTTTCTATTGTTCAAAAGACAATGGTGGATACATCATTAATGAGTTGGGATCTTGTAGCAGAGCGAATGAGTCACGCCCCTGCACGAATAGGTGGATATCTTCAGCAAGGTCAAAAAATTGCGGTCGGAAGCGTTGCAAACTTAACTGTGATAAATCCAACGCAAAGTTGGCGGGTGGATCGGGACCTAGTTCTCTCCAACTCATCAAATACTCCCTACCATGGGCACGAACTACCAGGGGTGGTGATGCACACCTTCTTTAAAGGTAAGCAGACATTGAACAATGGTGCGATGACAGACAAGGAGAACATGTGATGGCTGCTGCATACCTTGTTCTAGATGATGGTCGAATCTTTGAAGGTTCCTCATGGGCTGCAACGGGTAAGACATTTGGAGAAGCGGTTTTCCAAACAGGTATGACTGGATACCAGGAAACCTTGACTGATCCGTCGTATCACAAACAAATCGTCATCATGACCGCTCCACACATCGGCAATACTGGTGTCAATGATTTAGATAATGAATCAGAAAAGATCTGGGTAGCAGGCTTTGTAGTGCGTAATCCTTCATCGCTCACATCTAACTGGCGCGCACAAAATGATCTTGAAGCTGAGCTCATTGAGCAGGGGATTGTTGGAATTCAAGGTGTAGACACACGTGCGATTACAAGACATTTACGCGACCGTGGAGCAATGCGTGTTGGAATTTTTTCTGGCTTAGATCTTTCACGTGAAGAGATGGTTGTAGAAGTTCGAAAAGCCGATCCTATGGCTGGGGCTTTTTTGGTCAAAGATGTATCAACGCCAAAGACATACATTGTCCCGGCTATCGGTGCCAAAAAATTTACTATTGCGGCACTTGATTTGGGTATCAAGGCGGCCACGCCTCGTGCATTGGCCGAGCGTGGGGTCGAAGTTCATGTGATGCCTTTTGATTCAACGGCCGAGCAAATTACCGCGATCAAACCGGATGGTGTTTTTCTGTCAAATGGCCCAGGAGATCCTTCAACCATGACCGATGTTGTTGAAGTTGTTCGAGAACTATTGCTCTCTGAGATTCCGATTTTTGGAATTTGTTTTGGCCACCAAATTTTGGGTCGTGCTCTCGGTTTTGAAACTTACAAGTTGCAGTTTGGCCACCGAGGAATCAACCAACCAGTCATGGATAAAAATACTGGCAAGGTTGAAATCACTGCACATAATCATGGCTTTGCCGTCAAAGCACCAACGGATTCTGAGTTTTCAACGGTATTTGGACGCGGTGAAGTTACACATACTTGTTTAAATGATGGCGTGGTAGAAGGTTTAGCCCTGCTAGATCGCCCGGCGTTTTCTGTGCAGTATCACCCAGAAGCAGCAGCGGGTCCGCATGATGCTTCCTATCTTTTTGACCGCTTCGTGGATCTGATGTCAAAGAAGGTGGTTGCATAATGCCTCTAGATACTTCGATCAAAAGCGTTTTAGTAATTGGTAGTGGACCAATCGTGATTGGTCAGGCATGCGAATTTGATTACTCAGGAACACAAGCATGTCGAGTCCTTCGCGCCGAAGGAATTAGAGTGATTCTGGTTAATTCCAACCCAGCAACGATTATGACTGACCCAGAGTTTGCTGACGCCACTTACGTAGAGCCAATTACCCCCGAAATTATTGAACGAATCATCGCTCACGAAAAGCCAGATGCCGTGTTAGCTACATTAGGTGGTCAGACTGCACTTAATGCGGCGATCGGTTTGTATCAACGTGGAACTTTGGCAAAGTACGGAGTTCGATTGATCGGGGCAGATGTTGACGCGATCAATCGCGGAGAAAATCGCGAACTGTTTAGAGCGATTGTTGAAAAAGTGGGCGGCGAATCTGCAAAATCTCGGATTTGTCACACTATGGAAGAAATTCTGCAGGCTGTTGTCGAACTCAATTACCCGGTAGTTGTGCGTCCTTCATTCACCATGGGTGGATTGGGCTCGGGTATCGCCTTTGACGAGGCAGAACTCCGTCAGATTGCTGGGGCGGGTTTACGCCATAGTCCGACATCTGAGGTTTTGCTTGAAGAGTCAATAATCGGTTGGAAAGAGTACGAACTCGAAGTAATGCGCGACAACAAAGACAACGTAGTTATTGTCTGTTCGATCGAGAACCTAGATCCAATGGGTGTGCATACTGGTGATTCCATTACGGTTGCCCCAGCAATGACTTTGACAGATGTTGAGTATCAAAAACTTCGTGATCTATCGATGAACATCATTCGTGAAGTTGGCGTTGATACCGGTGGTTGTAACATCCAATTCGCGGTTAATCCGAAAAATGGACGCATTATTGTCATTGAAATGAACCCGAGAGTATCCAGATCAAGTGCACTTGCCTCAAAAGCAACTGGATTTCCGATCGCAAAGATTGCAACAAAGTTAGCTATCGGTTACACATTGGATGAAATAACAAATGACATTACCCAAGTAACACCTGCGTCCTTTGAGCCCACTTTAGATTATGTAGTTGTTAAGTTGCCACGGTTTGCTTTCGAAAAATTCGCTGATGCAGATCCTCGACTAACAACGACCATGAAGAGTGTCGGCGAAGCAATGGCTATTGGTCGCTCATTTTCAGAGGCTCTCATGAAAGCGTTGCGTTCCTTGGAACGAAAGGAAGCAATCTTTTCTTGGCCGACTGTAACTCCGGTTGAGCTAGAACAACTCATGCAGTCGATGAAAATCCCAACCGAATACCGGCTGCAGCAAGTTCAGAAGGCTATGTGGGCCGGAGCTTCGATTGAAGATGTTTTCGCTGCCACCAAGATTGATCCTTGGTATTTGCGTCAGATAGAATTAATCAACACTCAAGCTGGGCTCATCGCTCAACCAGGAGAATTGAGTGCTGAAATTCTTCGCACCGCCAAAACTCAGGGGTTTTCAGATTCCCAAATAGCGATATTGCGCGGGGTCAGCGAAGATGAGGTGCGTAAGGCGCGCCATCATCTTGGGATTAGGCCTGTATACAAAACAGTGGATACATGTGCTGCCGAATTCGAAGCTTTTACTCCTTATCACTATTCAAGCTATGAAGAAGAAACCGAAGTTCGTCCCAGAACAACCCCTGCTGTAATTATTCTGGGAAGTGGACCCAACCGAATCGGTCAAGGTATTGAATTTGATTACTCCTGTGTACATGCATCATTTACTTTGCGTGAAGCAGGCTATGAAACAATCATGATTAATTGCAATCCTGAAACGGTTTCTACAGATTACGACACAAGCAATCGTTTATACTTTGAGCCACTTACGCTTGAGGATGTTCTTGAAGTTGTACATGCCGAAACCGCCGCTGGTCCGGTTTTAGGTGTCATTACACAATTAGGTGGTCAGACACCTTTGGGATTGGCTGCGGGGCTAAAGGCCAACGGAGTAACGATCCTTGGCACATCTCCCGATTCGATCAACTTGGCTGAAGAACGTGGAGCTTTTGGAAACATTCTGGCCCAGCAAGGCTTACGTGCACCGGAATTCGGAATGGCTGCTTCACAACTGGAGGCAACAAAGATCGCACAAGAGATCGGTTATCCGGTACTTGTGCGTCCATCCTTTGTCTTGGGCGGACGCGGTATGGAGATTGTGTATGACGATGCCGCATTGGGTGGTTTCATCACACGTGCAACTGATATCACGCCGGACCATCCGGTCTTAGTCGATCGTTTCCTAGACAACGCAATCGAAATCGATGTGGATGCCCTCTTTGATGGGCATGAGCTCTTCTTAGGCGGAGTCATGGAACACATTGAAGAAGCTGGTATTCACAGTGGTGATAGCGCTTGTGTGCTTCCTTCGATGACTGTTACTGATGAACAACGTGCTGAAATTCGTTTGGCAACTGAAAAGATTGCTCGGGGCGTTGATGTTCGTGGGTTGATCAATATTCAATTCGCGATTGCAGAAAACACTTTGTATGTTCTAGAAGCAAATCCACGCGCATCCCGCACCGTACCGTTTGTAAGTAAAGCAACCGGAGTCCCGCTTGCAAAAGCTGCAGCACGAATCTCGGTCGGTCAGACAATCAAACAACTTCGCACAGAAGGAATTCTTCCCGGGGAAGGTGATGGGCAAGCACGTGGAATTTCCGTCAAGGAAGCGGTACTTCCTTGGAATCGATTCCGCCGAACTGATGGACGCGGCGTAGATGCTGTTCTTGGTCCTGAAATGCGTTCAACGGGTGAAGTTATGGGAATTTCGCCAACCTTTGGCGAAAGTTATGCCAAGAGTCAGATTGCAGCCTTTGGGCCACTGCCAAAATCTGGAACGGTGTTCATCTCTTTAGCCGATAAAGATAAAGCTACTGGTGTTGAGCCAGCCCTAGGCTTTTCTGAACTCGGGTTTCATATACTTGCAACCGATGGGACCGCAGAATTTTTGCGAACCAAGGGCATTGAATGCACGACGGTAAGAAAACATTCAGAAGGCACAGGTAATTTAGGTGAGAAAACAATCGTTGACATCATCAACGCGGGGGAGATTGACCTGGTGATCAATACGCCAGTAGGTCGTGGCACACGGGCAGATGGCTGGGCAATTCGTACCGCCGCTGTTCAGCGCTCGATTCCTTGCATTACGACAACGGCGGGCTTTAGCGCGGCAGTCGATGCGATTACCTTCCTGCAATCAAGTCCATTGAGCATCAAATCCCTTCAGGAATGGCTCGCGTAAATGTCACAGATCAATAAAAATGCTAAGCAAGTGCTTGCACCGATTCTTAGCAATAAGCGAGTTGGTCAGTATCACCAAATCATTATCAGTGTTGGAGATATTGCGGCTCAATGTAAACCAGGAAATTTTGTGGCAATCAGTGTTGGCGGAGATTCATCCCGAATGGTTTTGAGAAGAGCTTTTGCTATTTCTCGTGTTTCGATAAGTTCAACTGTCGGTGGAACTATGGAGTTGATAGTGGCCCCGCATGGGCAAGGAAGTAAATGGTTGTGCGCCCAGACCGAAGGCGATGTTTTGGATTTAGTTGCGCCCCTTGGAACCGCATTTGGAATCCCTACTGAACCAGTCCCTGTTCTTTTGGTCGGTGGCGGTTATGGTTCTGCGCCGCTTTTTGGACTGGCAGAGATCTTGAATTCGCGCGGCTGTAGGGTCGACATGATTCTTGGCGCTAGTACGGGATCAAAGATTTACGCGCCTATGGAAGGCAAACGTTCTGTTAATTCAATGCGTATCTATACTGAAGATGGATCAATGGGTACGGCTGGTCGCGTCACAGACCCAATCGCAGAAATCATTAAGGATTTAAACGTTGCAGTAATTTATTCATGTGGGCCGATGCCAATGTTGGCAGCTATTACAAAAATTACAAATGAACTAGATGTTGTGCATCAGTGCGCAGTTGAGGAATCGATGGCATGTGGAATCGGTATCTGTATGACGTGCGTACTGCCAGTTGCCAATGATGATGGCTCCGTTTCTATGCTTCGCTCTTGCATCGATGGCCCGGTAATGGACGGCGCGAAAGTTCAATGGCAGCAAGTTGGTTCCCAACTATGACTACTTTAGATTTTTCAACAACTATTGGAAACGCCTGGTTTCCGGCACCAACATTTACAGCAAGTGGTTGTGCTAGTTCCGGACGTGAACTTGCTCAATTTTTTCCCTTGAAGGATATGGGGGGAGTCGTTACAAAATCTGTAATGTCCAAACCTCGTCCAGGTCGCCCTACGCCGCGTATGGCTGAAACTCCCAGCGGAATGCTCAATTCCATTGGTCTGCAAGGTCCCGGAATAGATGCTTTCCTCAGTAAAGATGTTCCATATTTGGTGGAGCAAAAGGCTCGTGTAATTGTTTCAATCGCCGGCGAAACTGTAGAAGAGTATTCAACCCTTGCTCGAAAAATCCGCTCCGTTTCAGGAATCAGTGCCATTGAAGTAAATATTTCATGTCCTAACGTTGAAAACCGAGGCTTGGTTTTTGCGTGTGACCCCGAAGCTTCTCGTAGAGTTATTGATGGAGTTCGCAGAACGATTGGTGGGGAGCTTCCGATAATCGCTAAGTTGTCACCAGATGTGACCGATTTAGTGTCGATAGCAAAAGGCGTCGTCGAAGCTGGCGCCGATGGTCTTGCGCTAATCAATACAGTTCTTGGAATGGTTATCAATCTTGACACTATGCGACCACATTTGGGTGGAAAAACCGGAGGCCTATCAGGTCCTGCTATCCGTCCGATAGCGGTTCGCGCGGTGTATCAAGTACACGCTGCACTGCCAAATACTCCGATTCTCGGAATGGGCGGGGTTGCAACAGGCAGGGATGCTCTCGAAATGATTCTTGCGGGTGCAAGTGGTGTATCTATTGGAACTGCAAGTTTTGGAAATCCAACTGCAATCATGTCAATCCAAAGTGAACTTAAACAGCTATTGCTGGATAGAGGGTTTACGTCTTTGAAACAAGCTATCGGTTATGCCCATCGCTCCGAGGAAGCACATTAAATGAGTAAAGCTCCGATCGTTTTGGCGGTGGACACACCTGAATTAGCAACAGCGGTGGCCTGGGTTAAAGCAACCCAGGATCACGTTTCGGTATTCAAATTAGGCCTTGAATTCTTTCTTACCTTTGGTTCCGAAGGCGTAAAAGCTATAAAGGCTGAAACAGATTCCGATATTTTTCTAGATCTTAAGTTGCACGATATCCCGCATACTGTGAGTGGTGCAGCAAAAGCTGTTGCAGATCTTTCGCCTAAGTTTCTAACAGTGCATGCATCAGGCGGTGTTGCGATGGTCAATGCTGCAGTCCAGGCAATGCCAGACACACACATCACAGGCGTTACTATCCTTACCTCGCTTTCAGAAAACGATGTTGCGCACATTGGTTTCAAGTTCGCTGCTCTTGAAGCTGCAACTGGTTTGGCTAAGGTTGCAATTGCCGGGGGTGCCAAGGCGATTGTTTGTTCTCCGTTAGAAATTTCAGCAGTTCGTACAGCGATCGGTGACGAACCAATCATTATTACGCCTGGGGTTCGCCCATTGGACATGGTTGGTACCGACGATCAGCAGAGAACTATGACTCCGGAAGCAGCAATAGCTGCAGGAGCGAATTTGGTTGTTATCGGTCGCCCGATCACACAGAGTTGGGCACAAGGCGCACAGGCACTCAAGGAACGTGCACAGGAAATTGGCTCACGCTTAATTTAATCTCCACTAGATTTATCCCATGGGAACACCGCCGCAACTGACTGCAGAGCAACGGGTTGCCGCCTTAGCCAAGGCTTCAGCTGCAAGAAAACGTCGCGCCGATGTGAAGAGTCAAATCAAGAAGGGTCAATTAAGTATTGATGATGTTCTCTCATTGGCATCAACGGATGAAGCAATCGGAAAGATGCGCGTCAAAGAATTACTTGAATCTCTTGCCGGTGTTGGAAAAATTCGCGTGATTTCGTTAATGGAGCGCTTAAACATTTCGCCGACTCGAAGGATTCAGGGTTTGGGACGCCACCAACTGAAGGAACTTCGCAATGAATTCGTGAAGACAGATTCGGCAGTAATACCTGGCAAGCTGATCGTCTTATCCGGTCCTGGCGGTGTTGGTAAAAGCACCATTGCCAAGAAGCTGCGGGAAAAAGGTGAATTCTGGGTCAGTGTCAGTTATACAACTCGTAGCCCGCGGGTTAATGAGATTGATGGTCGAGACTATTTCTTTGTGAGTAACGAAGTTTTCTCGCAAATGATTTCAGAGGATAAGTTTCTTGAATGGGCAGAGTTTGCTGGTAATCGTTACGGAACGCCGCAACAGCAAGTTGAGGATGCGCTACGTCAGGGAAAAAATGTTCTCTTAGAAATCGAAATCGCTGGTGCCAAGCAGGTGAAGGCACATTTGCCACAATCTGTATTAGTTTTCCTAGAACCTCCAACATGGGAGGAGTTGGTTTCTCGTCTTGAGGGCCGTG
>CAYMNN010000007.1:0-8308 GCA_964391815.1 uncultured Candidatus Planktophila sp. | reverse complement strand
GTTTTCCTAGAACCTCCAACATGGGAGGAGTTGGTTTCTCGTCTTGAGGGCCGTGGCACCGATGGCGAGGAAAGAAGGGCTGAAAGGTTGGAATTAGCCCAAGAGGAGCTGGCCGCAGCGGCATTGTTTGATGTAGTGCTCGTAAATGACCAGGTCGAGAGCGTTGTCCAGAAACTGATAGAGTTAGCCCAGAATTAAGACGAGAACGACACAAGATTGATCACAGAAGCGGGGATAACCATGGATGGCATTACTAATCCACCTATTGATGAACTTCTAGACAAGAGCGGCTCTAAGTACAGCTTGGTGCTTTACGCAGCAAAGCGCGCTCGTCAGATCAATGCTTATTACTCCCAGCTAGGTGAGGGACTTCTCGAATACGTTGGACCACTTGTTGAAACGCATGTCCACGAGAAGCCACTTTCAATCGCTCTTCGTGAAATCAACGAAGGTCTTCTAACGATCGAAAACCTCGAGCCAACAGCGTAGTTTTTTAATGACACTCCAAGGCCGCGAGGTCATTCTCGGAGTTGGTGGTGGAATCGCCGCCTACAAATCCTGTGAACTGCTTCGACGTTTACAAGATCGTGGCTATGTAATAACAGTTGTTCCTACTCCTGCATCACTAAATTTTGTTGGCGCAGCGACGTGGGAAGCTCTTTCATCTCGTCCAGTTCACACGCAAGTCTGGGAAAGTGTTCATACCGTTCCGCACATCGCTTTGGCTGAAAGGGCAGATTTCTTCCTGATTGCACCCGCAACGGCAGATTTGATCGCACGTCTTGCGATGGGAAGAGCCGATGATCTTTTAACAAATTTGGTCTTGGCATCTGATGTTCCGAAAATGATTGTTCCCGCCATGCATCCTTCGATGTGGCTGGATCCGGCAACGGTTGCAAATGTTAATACGCTGAAGCAACGTGGTTTCATTGTGATGGATCCTGAAGTTGGAAGACTGACAGGTAAAGATGTTGGTCCCGGAAGGTTTCCTGAAACTTCAGCGATCATTTCTCGCTTTGATGAAGTTACCGGACAAGTTCAAGACCTCAAGGGTGTAAAGGTTTTGGTGACAGCCGGAGGCACACGAGAGGCTATTGATCCTGTTCGTTTCATCGGAAACAGATCATCAGGAAAACAGGGGATTGCGGTGGCAAATGCTGCCAAGAATCGTGGCGCGCAGGTTCAACTTATCGCGGCAAATTGTGATGTAACTGGACTTACGGGAATCGATGTCATCGAGGTAGAGACGACTTTGCAAATGCAAAGTGCGTTGCGAGCCAATTTCACAGCATGCAACATTCTGGTTATGAGTGCGGCAGTAGCAGATGCCCGCCCAATGCAGGTGTCGGATCAAAAGATTAAAAAGTCATCACTTGAAAGCATTGAGCTACAACAAAACCCGGACTTGCTCGCAGAGATTGCACCAGAAAAGGGTGATCGAATTCTGGTTGGGTTCGCGGCCGAAACTGGGCAACATCTGCAAGAAGCTCGCAGAAAATTAGAGGCTAAGGGCTTAGATGTGATTTATGTAAACGATGTTTCTGGCGGGGCAATCTTTGGCCAGGACACAACTATGGGTACCATTCTCCTACGCAATGAAGCGGATATAGCGATCAAGGAAGTCTCCAAGGACGCTCTCAGTAATGTTCTTCTTGATCATGCCTTACGGCAGTTAGGTTAAAAACTATGTCAAAGCGTCTCTTTACCTCGGAATCAGTAACCGAAGGTCACCCAGACAAGATCGCAGATGCAATCTCCGATGCAGTTTTGGATTCATTGTTATCTCAGGACACTAAGAGCAGAGTTGCAGTTGAAACTCTTATAACAACCGGCCAAGTCCATGTTGCTGGTGAAGTAACCACTAACGGTTATGCAGATGTAATGGGAATTGTTCGAGATACGGTGCTCAACATTGGATATGACTCATCAGATAAAGGTTTCGATGGAAATAGTTGTGGTGTCTCCATTTCTATTGGTCAACAGTCACAGGATATTGCTCAGGGTGTAGATGATGCCTATGAGCACCGCGTTACTTCTGCGGCAGATCCGCTAGATCTTCAAGGTGCTGGTGACCAAGGCTTGATGTTTGGTTACGCATGTGATGACACGAAAGAGTTAATGCCACTTCCAATTTGGTTGGCGCATGCTTTAGCTGCGCAGTTAACCAAGGTGCGCAAATCTGGAGAACTTGCTTATCTTCGCCCAGATGGAAAGACCCAAGTGACAATCGAGTATGAAGGTGATCGTGCTGTCGCGCTCAACACTGTCGTAATTTCGAGTCAGCACGCAGAAGAAGTTGATGTCGCAAAGAAGCTGACTCCGGAAATCATCGAATACGTTATCAATCCAATTATTTCCACAATCGATCTTCCAAAAAAGGATCTGCGCACCTTGATCAACCCAACTGGACGCTTCGTTATTGGTGGTCCGATGGGAGATGCTGGTTTAACTGGGCGAAAGATTATTGTCGACACCTATGGTGGAATGGCCCGTCACGGCGGAGGAGCATTTAGCGGCAAGGATCCTTCTAAGGTGGATCGTTCTGCGGCTTATGCAATGCGTTGGGTTGCAAAGAATGTAGTTGCGGCCGGTCTTGCACGTCGTTGTGAAGTTCAAGTTGCCTATGCAATTGGTAAGGCGCAGCCTGTTGGAGTTTTTGTTGAAACCTTTGGAACTGAAACTGTGCCGGTTGCAAAGATTCAAGAGGCCGTTCTTTCGGTCTTTGATCTACGACCAGCAGCGATTATCAGAGATCTAGATTTATTGCGTCCTATCTATTCATTGACAAGTGCATATGGTCACTTCGGTCGCGAACTACCTGAGTTTGCTTGGGAACGAACAGATCGCACCGCAGCACTTCAAAACGCAGTTAAGTAAACGGTGGCAGCACCTCGGCTATTTCGCTTAAGGTCCGAGGTTGCTGTAGCTCCCTCTGGCCCAGTTGCCGAGCGTCTTCCAATTGCACGGGTGCGCGTTGATACCGGGGTTTTTCACCTAGATCAGTTGTATGACTATGCAGTTCCCGAAAAGCTAAGTGCCTTGGTGCTGCCAGGAGTGCGCGTCCAATTACCTTTTGGTAATCGCGAAACCGAAGGAATTGTTGTCACGCGTGTTGCTAGCCCTGAAAAGGCAGGAACGCTCAAGACAGTGACAAAAGTATTGTCGCCTCATAGTGTTGCAACGCCCGAAATCCTGGCCTTGATAGACATGGCTGCCCAATTTTATTGCTGCAATCCATGGGATCTTGTGCGCTCAGCGATTCCACCCAGAATAGCTAGCGTTGATAAAGAGTTTCCAGTGGCTCAGCTACCTGTTCAGTCGCATCACGGTAACAAAGCTAAGGTTTTCCAGAGTTTCCGACCATTTGTGGCATCTGATCAACAAATCCCAGAACTAGTAAATGGCTTCATTTCCATTGGTTCCGTTTTGATAGTTGCCCCAGATGAAAAGGATGTTGATAGATTAATTAACAGCCTGTCACAAAGGTATGACAATGTTTTACGGTTATCTAGTTCCTCAACTCGGGAAGAGCGTTATCGAAACTTCCTCTTAGCCATGAGATTACCAACATCGATTGTGGTCGGGACTAGAAGTGCCGTTTTTGCCCCAGTAAACAATCTTGCAGCAATAATTGTTTATAAAGAATCAGCGCCGGATCATTTCGATTTGCGTTCACCCGGTTGGAATACATCGACCATAGCTCGAATGCGATCGGAACTCGAAAGTGTTGGCTTAGTCTTTACCGGATTTACACCATCGGTTCGTGTCGCAGCTCAAATCGACCGAGGAGATACCAAGTTTTACAATCAAAAAACGCAGGTAAAGGCATTTGCGTTTGCTCCGTCAGATGGAACCTTGTTACCGGGTCGAATCTATGGAGAGATAAAGAAAGCTCTAAAGAACGGTCCAGTACTTTTCATCGCGCCGCGTAAGGGTTATGGAAACGCACTTCTTTGTGCGCATTGCCGAAACGTTGCTTTGTGTAAGTGCGGCGGCCGACTGAGCGTTGCATCAAAAGCAATAGCGCCAACATGCGTACATTGCGGCACGGATTTTCCAACATGGAAGTGTTCATTCTGTGGACGAGACAAGCAGTACCTTGCAGGACGAGGAATCGAGCGAGCCGCAGAGGAAATCTCGCGAGCATTTCCAGGTTTCCCAGTTGTTGTCTCAGCAGGTGATGTCATTAAAGACAGTGTTGATTCCAAGCCGGCATTAGTTTTAGCAACCCCGGGAGCACAACCACATGTTGCTGGTGGTTATGCAGCAGTGGTTGTGCTGGATGCAATTCGTTTTTTTTCGCATACCGATGTAAATGGTCAAGAAAGAGCTAGAGAGTTGTTCTTCGAATCTGCATCGTTGCTCAATCCCGATGGCCAAGTTTTGCTTGTACTCGATGATTCTCATCCAATCACTGCAGCCCTTGCACGATGGAATATCGCGCCACTGTTGAAGCGAGAACTGGCAGAGCGGGCCGAACTCATGCTTCCACCATCAGTGATGTCTGCTGTAATGATTATGGAACAAGGTTCGGCGGTGGCAATCGTGTCAGGTTTGAGAAAAGCGTTTCAGGACGAACGATTGCCGTCCAGCACCCGAATCTTTGGACCAACAGTTTTGCCAAAGGGTCAAGCAAAGGTAGTGCTACATGTTTCACATGAACAGAGCTCGGAATTGTGGGCTGTTCTCCACGAGGTACAACGAAAACGTAGTATTTCGAAAAAGGATTTGATCACACTGAGAATCGATCCATATTCGCTCTAAGTAATTGGTAGACTCACCACATGTCTATTCAACAGATTCGCTACTTTGGAGACCCGGTGTTGACGACACCTGCTTCCCCAGTTGTGGATTTTGACAAGGAACTTCGAGTTCTAGTCAAAGACTTAACCGACACCATGCTCGATGCCCCTGGGGCAGGTCTGGCCGCGCCACAAATAGGCGTTGCCTTACGTGTCTTCGTATGGGATGTAGATGAAGCATTGGGACATTTGATTAATCCCACATTAACCCTAAGTCAAGAAATGCAAGAAGGGGAAGAAGGTTGTCTTTCTTTCCCCGAACTAAGGTATGAAACACCGCGAGCTATGCGAGCAGTTGCACAGGGCTTTAACATGTATGGCGAGCCAATTACAGTCGAAGGCACCGAATTCTTAGCGCGCGCTTTGCAACACGAGACTGATCATCTGAACGGAATTCTTTTCATCGACAAATTGTCTGCCGAAGATCGCAAGTTAGCAATGAAAGAAATTCGAGAGTCAGAGTGGTTTAATCTTGCAGCAGAACGTGGGCAATCAATTCAGGTAAAGGATTCACCACATTCGATTTTCGGACGGAACACTTAATGCGTATCGGAGTAGCAGCTACTCCGGAAGTTGCGATCCCGACCTTAGAGTGGTTGCTCGCTAGCGAGCACGATTTAGTTGTCGTGATTACGCAGCCAGACAAGCCAGCAGGGCGTGGACGCAACTTAAAACAAAGCGTGGTGGCTGATTGGGCAGTGGCTCAAGGGATTTCAGTCGTCAAGCCGGCGACTTCGGATGATCTCATCGGAGTAATCAACGAACTTGATTGTGTAGTCACGATTGGTTACGGCGTTCTCTTACCCCAACACATTTTGGACTTACCAAAGCATGGCTTCATAAACCTTCATTTTTCGCTGCTGCCGGCCTACCGTGGCGCAGCTCCGGCCCAAAGAGCTTTGCTCAACGGTGAGGAAATTACAGGAGTCTCGGTTTTCCAATTGGAAAAGGGCATGGATACCGGTCCGATTTATACAACGCGCGCTCTTTCTATTTCGCCAGAATGGCGCAGTTTCGAACTATTGCAAGCACTTGCTCAACTGGGACCATCCGCAGTAGGTGATGCTTTAGCGATGATTGCACAGAGCAAAGCACCATCACCTCAACAAGGAACAGCAAGCGTGGCCGCCAAGATTAGCAAGCAAGATGCCCAATTAAATTTTAATCAAAGCGCACAGACATTAGTAAATGCGATACGTGCATTTACTTTCGAGCCAGGTGCCTGGTGCAACTGGAAAAATGAACCTTTTAAAATCACTAAGGCACGATCAGTTGAATACCATGCGTTGAAGCCCGGGTATATTGCAGTTGACGGTCAAAAAGTCATAGTTGGTTGTGCAAACAACTCCGCAATAGAACTAATTTCGGTTGTTCCGGCTGGAAAAAAAGAGATGCCTGCAGCTGATTGGGCTCGTGGAGCACGATTACAGGGTGGAGAAAATTTTGGTTGAGGCACGCAGAAATACTTTCAAGTCGCCCAAACCCGAAGCTTCACGCCTACTGGCATTTGATTTACTTACCGAAGTTAATCGCAATGAGGGTTATTCGAATCTGTTGTTGCCGCAGGCACTTAGTTCCAGCACCTTAGATGAACGTGACAAATCGCTAGTCACAGAATTGCTCTACGGAACAATCCGTATGCAAGGTAAACATGATTGGGTACTTGCCCAAATTAGCGACCGACCATGGACTGAAGTAGACCCGGGAATAGTTGATCTCTGTCGACTAGGAGTTCATCAACTGCACGAAATGAGAGTTCCAGACCACGCCGCAGTTGCATCAACGGTTGAGGTTGCGCGAAAAAGATTAGGTGAGTCCAAGGCAAGTTTTGTTAACGCTTTACTGCGAAATGTGACGCGCACATCGCAGCAAGATTGGTTCGCACCGCTTCAGCAGTTTTCCGATCCAGTGGAACGATTATCGATTCAGTATTCGCACCCGACATGGATTGTTTCGGCCTACTTTGATCTTCTAAAAAATTGGCCTGAAGTCGAACAAGCTTTAGCCATCAACAATGAACCTGCAATCCCAACCTTGGTGTCATGGCCAGGTAAATCAACTCAACGAGACTTAGTTGAAATAGGGGCAGAACCAACCAGTTATTCCACCTACGGAGGGCATTGGAAAGGAAATCCGGGGGCATTAGATCTGATCAAATCCAGGAAGATCGGTGTACAGGACGAAGGCTCTCAATTAGTTGCCAGTGTTTTCGCCGCCGCTGCCAGTGGTTCTTCGTGGCTAGATATGTGTGCTGGCCCCGGAGGAAAAGCGGCTTTGCTTTCAAGTATCGCCCGTCAAAGAGGCATCACTTTTACTGCAAATGAAGTATCGGCTGTTCGTGCTGAACTTGTGCGCCAAGTAGTAAATGGAGATCGCGTACTAGTTGGCGATGGCCGCGAACTTGCAAACTCTGGCGAAAAATTTGATGCTATTTTGATTGATGCACCCTGCACAGGATTGGGTGCACTACGTCGACGTCCGGAAGTCCGTTGGCGTCGCACGCTTCAAGATTTACGAGAGTTAACGGCCCTGCAGCGAGAATTAATCCAATCTGCAGTATCGGCCCTTAATGTCGGGGGTGTCCTTGGCTATGCAACCTGTTCACCACATTTGGCCGAAACCTCGATTCAAGTTGCCGACATCAAGAGAAAGTTTGCCAATATTCAACAAGTTCCTGTCGGTTCATTTATGCCGACAAATCTAGAAGGTGCAGAACGTGACGATGCAATGTCCTTATGGACTCACCGAGCAGGCACGGATGCGATGTATTTGGCCCTCTTTAAAAAGGTGAGCGAGTAAAATACCGGCATGATTAAAGAGATCAGAATTACCCCTAGCATCCTGAATGCAGATTTTTCTCGACTCAATGAAGAGATTGATTCCATAGCTCAGGTTTCTGATTTGCTTCATCTTGATGTCATGGATAATGTTTTTGTCCCTAACTTCACCTTTGATTTTGAAGCGGCGGCAAAGATCATCAAAGAATCGTCGCTGGCTGTCGATGCGCATTTAATGGTTGCAAACGTGGACTCGATCGCGGTCCAATATGCAGAGCTCGGCTGTGCATCGGTGACAATCCATGCCGAAGCCACGGAAAACATTCCACAAACTCTAAAAAACATCAGAACCGCTGGTGCTCGTGCGAGTTTAGGGATTAAGCCCAACACACCGATCGAGCAATATTCCGAACTTATCGACCTAGTAGATATGTTTTTGATTATGACTGTTGAGCCTGGTTTTGGTGGACAGAAATTTATGGAAGAGATGATGTCTAAGGTTCGCACAACCCGCGCTTTAATCGGTGATCGTCCCATTTGGCTTCAAGTAGATGGCGGCATTTCTATGCAAACCATTGAAATGGCCCTTGAGGCAGGGGCTGACACCTTTGTCGTTGGAAGTGCGGTGTTTAACGCACCTGACCCGGCGCAGATGGTTGTCGACATTAGAAAATTCGCAACGAGCATTTAGCGGCTCCAGTAAACTTTGTCTATGAAAACCTTTGATGA
>CAYMNN010000006.1:0-25531 GCA_964391815.1 uncultured Candidatus Planktophila sp. | reverse complement strand
GAGGCAAGGGACTGCAAATCCCTCTACACGGGTTCAAATCCCGTCCCGACCTCCATCTTTAGTGAAAGACTTAATGTCTACACATAACGGAGGATGTTGGCTATGTCAGCAGATGATTCAACGCGACCTTGGGGTCGATATGAAGTTCTGCAAGAAAGTGAACTTCACAAAGTTAAGTGCATTTACGTAAAACCAGGTACTCGTCTTTCTTATCAACGTCACCAAAAACGTCGCGAACATTGGTTCATTGTTTCCGGTGTTGCAACTGTTGTTTTAGATGGCAAAACATTTACGAAGCATCCTGGTGAAACGGTTACCGTACAAATGGGTCAGCTCCATCGAATTGGCAATAACGGTAGCGAAGAGTTGGTTTTCGTTGAGATTCAAACCGGCACATACTTTGGCGAAGATGATATTGAGCGTATTGAGGATGATTACGCCCGATAATCCCCTGTTGTATAGTTCTTCCACCTAAGGACGATTGGCTCAGCGGTAGAGCACCACATTGACATTGTGGGGGTCACTGGTTCGATCCCAGTATCGTCCACGTAACATCACTTATTTGAAAGCAGCCTTAAAATTTTCCTTGGTGTAACCAATGTCGAAAATCCCATTGGTTACCAACGCTGCGGCTTGTCGGCCCTGTGCATCAGATGACATTGCCGAATAGCCATTACAACCAACAGCAACAAAGAGACCCTTTGCTATCTCTTCGATATACGGGTTCTCCGTAACCGTGCGAGAGATCACGCAGGGTTTCAAAACTGAATTGAGAAACTTCACTTCTGGAAATAGTCGGTTTCTTTCTCTTACAAGGACAGGTGCATATTCCGAGTAATCGCCGGCGTTAAACCATTTCACTAGGTTCGAGTAATCATTGAGATTTAAGTCCAACTTCTGATTTAAGCCCAACTTCATGATGTAACGACCATCAGCAGTTTTGGTTGGGGCCGTTAGATAAATACCGTCAAAATCATCTTCCTTAATTTCAAACAAAAGCGATGGCATGCCTTTGAGCTTCAAATAATCTGATTCGGATACTTCTGAAACTATTACAACTTCACTTTTGTTGTAGAAATCCAAAGCCTTAGGGATCAGATTGAAATGGTTAGTGAACGCCCCGGCAGCTACCACTACTTGTGGTGCAACATGGGTCATGCCTGTTGATGTTCGAACCGACCATTGGCCATCGGAAAGGGAAACATCAACTACAAAATCATTTAACTCTGTTCCACCTAACAGCTTCAGTGCTTGCAATTGTGCACTCACTAGCTTTCTGGGATTCAACATTCCTGCAAGTTTCGGTTCGAACAAGCCAAAGAACGGCGCTTCGATACTGAGGCAGGGAGAAATTTCAGACAACTTGAGAGAGCTGTCCACTGTGTGAATTTCTAGACCAAATTTATCGGCCAATGACGGTGCACTCTTTAAATAGTCATCAAGAAAGTTGTTTGCATAAATGCATCCGTTTTCTTCATAGAAATCTGTCCCCGTTTGGTCTTTCAAAACGGACCACGATTTAACTGAATCTAGATTCAGCCGAGTCCACAGTTCATCGTGTGCAACTATTCTTTGAACGCGCGTTTGGTCATAATGACTTGCAAAAACTTTTCCCGAGTTCAAGCCTTGTTCTTCAGTAGGCCCAATCAATGTGACTTTTGCATTCTCTAGTGCCAGGTGACGGGCAGTAGCAGATCCCAATAATCCTCTACCGATTACCAGGACATCTGAACTCATTTGCGGTGACATTGCTCCGTACTTTATTACATGCTTGGTACTGGTATCGATGACACTTGATTGAAATTCAATTGGGCTTGTGAGAAATCATTCGGCACCTTACTAATGGGTATAGAAACTTACTGGCTAGACTTCCTATATGGGTGCAGCCAACGGTCAATCTGGTTCAGATGAGTTCTCTCAATTCTTGGCTTCGCGTCGAAGCACCCGCGATTTTCTTCCAACACCAGTAGCCCCAGAACTGATCCAAAAAATACTAAGCGACAGCCTGACCGCTCCAAGTTGGTCGAATACGCGTCCCTTTAAAGTTGCTGTCGCGACAGATGAAATTCGAGAACGCATAAGTCAAGAATTCCTTTCACGGTGGGGTGTTCTTTCTAAAATCATGCGCAAAGGTTTTTTGAATAAGTTAAGAATTATCTATTCGCGATATGGGCTTCCAACAAGTAATCGCTCAATTGCCAAGCCCTACCCTGCTGAGTTAAAGCCTCGTGCAGAAAGAGTTGGCCGAGAAATGTATGAAACTTTCGGAGTTATGCGAGGAGACCGAAAGGCTCGCGATGAACAGTGGGCCAAGAATTATTCATTTTTCGGAGCACCTGTAGAACTTTTCATTTACGTCCACAAATCACTTCACATTTACGCGGCATCTGATGCTGGATTAATGATGCAAAATTTAATGCTTTCGGCACATGCCCATGGTCTTGGAACTTGTGCCCAGGGAGCTGTAGCAATTTGGGATGATGTTGTTCGAAAAGAATTCGATATCCCAAAGGGTTATCGATTGCTCTGCGGAATTGCATTGGGCTATCCCAGTGATTCACCAATAAATGATTTCAAAGCCAATCGAATTGAGGTAGAGGAACTAACCGTTAAGCCGCGGAGTAAGTGATAGTGACCGCGCTTTTAGGCAATCTGCCTTCATTTATTGTTGCTACGGCCTTATTGGTAATGATTCCTGGACAAGGCGTTGCCATGGTTCTACGCCAATCAATCATTGGCGGACCGAAGGCCGCCTTTCTTTCATCGCTAGGAAACTGCCTGGGTATCTTGATCTGGAGCGTATCTAGTGCAATCGGACTTTCTGCAATCTTTACCCGATCAGATACTGCATATTCGATTCTGAAATGGTCAGGTGTTTTATTCCTAACCTTTATTTCCGTACAAACTTTTCTATCTCTGCGCAAGGAGTTTGGAAAATTTGATCTAGAGAGTGATGAAGTAACTTCGGCATGGGTTTCCTTCAGATTAGGCCTGATCACCAATTTAACCAATGCAAAGGCCGCGGTATATGCGGTTGCTTTCATTCCAGCATTTATTCCTAAGGACACTTCCCTGGGATTTGGAATTGTTTTCTTAGGTGCGATCTGGGCGTTGATTTCAATAACTTGGAATATTGGTCTCATTTGGACAGTTAAGAAATCATCGACATATATTCAAAGACCATCAGTTCGAAGGGCACTCACGGCCATATCTGCTTTTGGAATTCTGGGAATAGCCGCGGGTCTAGCGCTTTCTTAGAGGGACTTGGTATTGGCTTCGATAAAGGTTAGTGAATTTTGGAAAATCAATTCTTGGTCGTAATCCATAGTCGCGACGTGATAACTGTTTACTAGTTCAATCCGTGTCTTATTGGTGGAGCCAAGTTCATCCAAAATTATCTCGGTGTTACTTACCGGAAGAGTGTGATCATCAACAGAATGGAACAACTGGACGGGCACGGTAATTGTGCCCAAATTACGGCGAGTAATTCGAAGCATTTTTAAGAGCTGATAGATACCGCGCGTGGGTAGCGCGTCATATCCCCATTCAGTGATTCCAGGACGTTTGATGTCATCACCAACACTGGTGCGCATTTTTTGAAACCTAGAAAGAAAGAATGCAAGTTCGACCGGAACACCTTTGACGTGGATCATCGGATTTACCAAGATCAATCCTGCTAATTCATTGTTGACAGAGGCTGCGACATTTAAGACGGTTCCCCCGCCCATCGAAAGTCCCACGAGAAAAACAACATCACAGCTCTTTCGAAGTTCGCTTAATTCAAAGTGAACTTTGGCTGGCCATTCTTGCCACTTAACTTTGTTTAAATCTTCAGGGGTGGTTCCATGTCCAGGTAAAAGCGGAACACGAACTGTGTAACCCTTTGAATGTAGGAATTCGCCCCAGGGGCGCATCGATGCTGGAGAGCCTGTGAAGCCGTGAACCAACAAAACGCCAACGCGCGCGTTTTTTCCTGAACCCTGCGCGGCCCAATCCTGTATCCAACCTTCTGGTGCTCCAAGTACTGACATGCTTGAAGAGTACGACTTAATCAATGTCAGATCAATGACATACGATTAAACACATGCCCAAGGTTGAGGAAAGAACTCTTGCCGAAACCACCTTCGCCGTATTGGATCTAGAAACTTCTGGTGGCTCTCCACGATTAGGCGCAGGAATAACCGAAATCGGTGTAGTCAAAGTCAGGGGCGGTGAAGTTTTAGGAACCTTCCAAAGTTTTGTAGACCCAGGACATTCACTCCCCTTTTTCATAACCGAACTAACCGGAATCTCGGATGACATGTTGGTATCTGCACCATTCATCGATGAAATACTTCCCACCCTTTTTGAATTCTTGGGCACCGCCGAAGAAACCGTCGTTGTAGCTCACAATTCACCTTTTGATTTAAGTTTTTTGAAAGCTGCCTCAGTGGCGCATGAGATCCCATGGCCAGATTATTTAACTGTTGATACGGCGCGACTTGCCAGAGCGGTTTTGGACCGCGATGAGGTAATCAATTGCAAGCTGGCTACTTTGGCTGAATTCTTTGGTGCCACAACCTCTCCCACACACCGCGCACTAGATGATGCTTTAGCAACAGTTGATGTTTTGCATGGGTTAATCGAACGGTTGGCAGGCTTTGATGTTCATAGCTTCGAACAGATGCGCAACTTTCCCTCTCGAAAGAAAAGAACTAAGCGCCCAGTTTCTGAGTAAGCATCGCCCATTTGATAACTAACTCTTGAGCCGCACCGGAATCAATGGCTTCGGTCGCTGCTCTGACCGCTGAAGCCATTCGCTCATGCAAAGAAAGTTCAGTTTTTCCCTCGTATGCTGCAATCGCTGCTGCTGCATTTAAAACACAGGCATCGCGGTGTGGCCCTTTGGTGCCAGCAAAAATCGAATTGGAAATTCGTGCATTCTCAGCACCATCTCCCCCGACCAAAGCAGAAATTGGAGCGTTAGCGATTCCAAACTCTTTCGGATCTAACAGATCGCTTGTGATTTCCTCGGCACCAATACTTAATACAGAAGTGGTTGTAGCAAGAGTAATTTCATCTAGACCATCATCGCCACGAAATACAAAGCCATCAACACCGCGAGAGCCCAATACTTGAGCCATTACTAAATGCATACGTTCATTAGCAACACCGATGGCAGCTGACTTTGGCTTAGCCGGGTTAGCTAATGGACCCAGAATGTTAAACACGGTTGGTACGCCCAACTCTTTTCGGGCTGATGCTGCATGTTTCATGGCTGGATGAAAAAGCGGAGCAAAACAAAAACCAATACCCAAGGTTGCAAAACTTTCTTCTACCGCCTTGCCATCTAGATTGATATTGATGCCCAAATTTTCCAACAAATCAGCAGAACCAGACTTTGACGATGCCGCCCGATTGCCGTGTTTAATGACCTTGGCACCGGCTGCTGCAGCAATAATCGCAGAAGTGGTCGAAATGTTGATCGTATGTGCGCCATCGCCGCCGGTTCCAACAGTGTCTACTGCACGCTCTGAAATTGATATCGGCGCGCAATGTTCATACATCTGAGCAACAAGTGCTCCAACTTCTTCTGGACTTTCACCCTTGTTTTTTAATGCAAGCAAAAAACTCTTTATCGTTGTGTTATCCGCGTTGCCATTTAGAATTTCATTCATGCACCACTGAACGCGGTCGGCATCAAGATCTAGACCTGAATCAACAATTGCTATGTTTTCATCCCACAGCAATTGGCTCATGAGAAAAGTTAAGCAGAAACGACTGAAGAGCCGCGCAACAATTCAGCCACGGTCTTTGCCAAGGTGAATGGGTCAATGGGGTGAACAACTGATGCCTCTGCAAGAGACCAGGCTGCAAGCCACTTGTCTTCCTTGCGTCCTGTGATAACAACAATTGGCGGACAGTTAAAAACCTCGTCCTTTAACTGACGCGCCATTCCCATGCCGCCCTCTTGCGCAGCTTCGCCATCTAGAATGAAAAGGTCGGCGCGAAATCCGCCGGCAAGATTCTTAGTATCTACATAAGCACGAAGGGCAGCCCCCGTAGCAAACTCACGAATCTCGTGTTCTGGTAAATCCTTGGCTACTCGAACGCCTAAAGCCGAGGCAACCTGAGATCGAACTGAAGAGTCATCTGAGTACACGATGATCTGTTTTTTAGTCTCGGCCATGTCTTTATTCTAATGAAAAACCTCGCATTGTCCTTCCACTGCCGGTTCTAAGGAGAGCCCTTTTTGAGGTGATCCGTTTCACCTCTTTAGGAGCAAAAAGGAGGGGTTCTAGACGCTGCCTAGGCAGACGGCGAGCATGTTTTCGGGAATAATCACCTTCATGTCTAGCGCCGTGTCACACCACAAAATCTCCCGCCCGAATGCAGTGGCGGTTGGAACGATTGTCTGGCTTTCAAGTGAGTTGATGTTTTTTGCCGCTCTCTTTGCAATGTACTTCACGATTAGAGCGGTTCAAGGACCAACGATCTGGGCTGAATCAACTGAGCTACTCAGCATTCCTTTCGCGGCGTTTAACACAACCATTCTTGTTCTGTCATCAGTGACATGTCAGTTTGGAGTTTTTGCCGCTGAACGTTTTCAAAATCATCGCACCGGCAAGCTTTACCAAATCAATAAGTGGGGAATGCGCGAATGGTTCGCTACCACTTTCCTAATGGGCTCATTCTTTATCGCAGGTCAAGTGTATGAATACGCACTGTTGGTTTCTGAAGGCTTATCACTTTCAACAAATGCATACAGCTCCGTGTTTTATATAACGACAGGTTTCCACGGACTTCACGTAACTGGTGGATTGATCGCATTCCTCATCGTGATGATTCGTGTTTCTAAAGCTCGTCGATTTACACATCAACAAGCAACTACCGCAATCGTTGTTTCGTATTACTGGCACTTCGTAGACGTCGTTTGGATCGCACTATTTGCTGCGATTTACCTGATTAAGTAGTAAGGAATATAAGTGAAGCGTTTATCTCGCTACCGTCGCCACAAGGCGGTTGGTCCGGCACTGTTGATTTTTGCTCTTCTTGCGATTGGAACAACATTTAGTGTTGCCAGTGCAACAACGACGGCGGAAACAACTAAAGCTGATCGGTCTGCATTAATTGAAGAAGGTCGTCAAATCTTCTTGAAGGGCTGCTCTTCTTGTCACGGACTAAACTCCGAAGGTGGAGCAATCGCGCCATCACTAGTTGGAGTCGGTGCGGCATCTGTTGATTTCCAAGTAGGAACTGGCCGTATGCCGATGGCTGATATGAGCCAACAAGCTATGCGTAAAGATCCTTTGTATACCCCTGAAGAAACAGCTGCATTGGCTGCATACATTGCTTCACTTGCACCTGGTCCTGAAATTCCAACAGAGGCGCAACTCAATTTCGAACGCGATGGCAGCACTGCAGAAGGCGGCGAACTTTTCCGTACTAACTGCGCGATGTGCCACAACTTTGCGGGCCAAGGTGGAGCATTAACGCAAGGAAAATATGCCCCAACATTGATGGGTGTAGAACCAAAACATATTTACGAAGCGATGGTTACAGGCCCACAAGCAATGCCGGTCTTTAGCGATAAGACTCTTACCCCTAAAGAAAAGTTGTCAATCATCAAGTGGATTAAGGCTGCAGAAGCAGAACCAAATCTTGGTGGAGCATCACTCGGTCGAGTTGGTCCAGTAACTGAAGGCCTACTTGCATGGAGTCTTGGTCTAGGTCTACTTATCGGTGTCGCTGTATGGCTTGCAATGAAGGCGAGATAGTAAATGTCTAATGAATTAGAAGCCATTAAAGATCCAGGACTTCCAGCACACGTACATCGCAAAGCCGACCACGATCCAATTGCAGCACGACGTGCAGAGCGACAGGTTGCAACGATGTTTGCAATCTCTGCAGCCGGAACTTTTATTCTCATCGCTTCATTTTTTATTCCGCGCGATATTTACTTCTTCGTTCCGGTACTCGGCGATCAAAACGCACATTATCTTGGCGTCGGACTTGGAATGGCAATTTCTTTGTTCTTCATCGGAATCGGTGCAATTCATTGGGCTAAGACCCTTATGCCAGATCAGGAAGTTGTTGCAAAGCGTCACGAATTCCGCTCGCCAGATGCCGACAGAGATGAGTTTGTTAAGACCGTCAAAGAAGGTGCTGCAGCTACTGGCTTAGGTCGACGTTCATTGATTAAGCGCACCTTGGGTGCTGCTGTTGGTCTTTCAGCAATTTCACCTTTGCTACTTTTAAGAGATCTTGGTCCACTGCCAGGAGATGACCTTAAGAAAACTTCTTGGAAAGCTGGAACTTATTTAGTGACAGACCCGGGCGACCGTCGAATCAAGGCATCAGATCTTGAAGTTGGTGCTGTTGCCCAAGTTCTGCCAGAAACTGATGATCCGGAGCACAGAAAGCTCAATGACATTGCCAAGGATGCAGTTTTGCTGATTCGTTTGCGCCCTGATGAGTTCAACTTAGATGCAGAGCGTCTGAGCTGGACCCATGAAGGCATCATTGCTTTTTCTAAGATTTGTTCACACATGGGGTGCGCAGTGGCACTCTATGAGCAGACCACTAAGCACCTTCTGTGCCCGTGCCATCAATCAACATTTGATGTTACCCGCGCAGCTAAGGTCATTTTTGGACCTGCGGCCCGACCACTTCCGCAGTTAAATATCTCAGTGGACGCCGAGGGATACTTGGTAGCCCGAACACCATTTACAGAACCTGTTGGACCTAGCTTTTGGGGACGGATCTCATCATGACAACTGAAGCTCGTTTAGGCCAAGTAGCCAACTACGTTGATGAGCGCACAGGCGCTGCTGCCTGGATGAAGAAGAACCTGCAAAAGGTTTTTCCTGATCACTGGTCATTCCTTCTCGGTGAAGTCGCACTGTATTCATTCATCATTCTTTTGCTATCAGGTACCTATCTGACTTTTTGGTTTGATCCATCAGCTCGTGAAGTTATTTACGAAGGAAGCTATGAACCGCTTGAGGGTGTAAAGATGTCTGCGGCTTACGCATCGACACTTCACATCTCATTTGAAGTTCGCGGTGGTTTGTTGATGCGTCAGATCCATCACTGGGCTGCACTTATTTTCATGGCAGCAATCGTTGCGCACTTAATGCGCGTGTTCTTTACCGGAGCTTTCCGTAAACCTCGCGAAGCAAACTGGATTATTGGTGTTGGTCTCCTAACGCTCGGAATCGTTGAAGGCTTCCTTGGATACTCACTTCCAGATGATCTTTTGTCAGGCACCGGTATCCGTATTGCTGAAGCAATTATTCAAGCGATACCCGTTGTCGGTTCGTATCTGTCTTACTTTGCCTTTGGCGGAGCCTTCCCTGGTGAAGCCTTTATTCCGCGAATTTACATAGTTCACGTACTGCTCTTACCAGGTGCATTCCTTGCGCTGATCACCGTGCACTTAATGATGGTGTGGTACCAGAAGCACACTCAGTATCCAGGTCCAGGACGTACTGAAAAGAATGTTGTTGGTTACCCATTGATGCCGGTTTACATGGCTAAAGCAGGTGGCTTCTTCTTTATCGTATTTGGAGTTACTGCATTTATCTCAGCTGTTGCATCCATCAACCCGATTTGGTTATACGGTCCGTACACACCAGGTCAAGTAACTGCAGGTTCTCAACCAGACTGGTACATGGGCTGGCTCGACGGCCTGGTTCGTATGGCTCCGCCACTTGAAACCTACTTCTTTGGTTACACGATCTCGTGGAACATTTTGATTCCAGGTCTGATCGTTCCTGGAATTCTCTTCACCGGTATGGCTTTGTATCCATTTATCGAAAGTTGGATCACAGGCGATAAGCGTGAACACCACCTCTTGGATCGCCCTCGCAATGCGCCAAACAGAACAGCATTGGGTGCGATGTCGATTACTTTCATGTTGGTTGCATTAATCAACGGCGGTAACGATCTGATCGCCACACACTTTGATCTATCCATCAATCAGATTATGTGGGGAACGCGAATTGGAATCTTCGTACTGCCTCCGCTTGCATTCATCATCACTAAGCGTCTATGTCTGTCTCTGCAAAGAGCTGACCGCGAACTAGTTTTGCATGGAAGAGAAACTGGCCGCTTGCTGCGCTTGCCTAGCGGTGAGTTCGTAGAGGTCCATGAGCCAATTTCGCCAGAAAAGGCGTGGCTCTTGACTTCGCATGAGCAAGTTCCAGCACTAGAGCTTCCGGCAACAGATTCACGTGGCGTCAAGCGTGTTGGTGCAATCAGAAACAAGATTCGTTCTCGTATGAGCGTTGCACATTCTGAATCAGTTCCAAAGGCTACGGCTAATGATCTCAAGGAGATCGACAGTCACTAAGTTGAACTAACCTCGCATTACAAGCCAAACACCCAAGGCGGTAATTCCTATACCTAGGAAGCCTTGGGTGTTTACTTTTTCTCCAAAAAGAAAGAATGCCTCAATCGCTGTTGCTGGCGGTACGAGATAAAAAAGTGAAGATACCTTTGCCGCACTTCCTGAGTTTAAAAGCCAGAGCAATAACAAAATAGCACCGACCGACAAGACCACAATCAACCAAATAAATGCAGCAGTGAAACGGATGCTCCAAGTGATGGTGGTTTCCTGTGTTGCTAATGCAACTATCCCAAGAATGGCGCCACTAAAAAGGTATTGGTAGGCGGTTCCACTGAGCAACGGGATATCAGAACCCATTCTCTTTTGTAGCAAGGTTGCGGTGGTGCTTCCCATTAATGCAATCAGGATCGCGATAATCGCCACCTTTGGAATTTGCGCATCCAGAGATGGTCCTAAAACTAAAACGACACCTATTAGTCCAATAAGTAAGCCAGCCACTTGTCGAACACGAAGCTGCTCCCCCAGAACCTTGACGGCAATAATGGAGACCAAAACTGGTTGAAGGCTTGTGACTACAGCGGCTACGCCCGCCGGAAGGCCCAGTGCGATTGAGTAGAAAACACCGCCGAGATAACACGCATGCAAGAAGAAACCAATAAGTCCGGATCGAAGGATTGCTCCCCGGCCTATTCGAACTGGCATTCTCATTAATCGGGCAATTGCTAACAAAAGCACTGCGGCAATCAAGACACGAATTGATAAGAAAACAAATGGATCAGCGTATGGCAATCCATACTTCGCCCCGATAAAGCCTGTGCTCCATAAAAGAACAAAGAGGCCAGGGGCAAATCTTTCTAAAGTCAACCTTCGCAGATCGCCTTCAGGGCAACTAATGATTTAGCCATCCACTTGGGGTTATGCGCCATCGCGCCTGTGCGCTTTAACCACCATGTAGCAAAGGCTGGAATCTTGCTAGCGTCAAATGATTCAGTAACGATTGTCTGATTTGGTGAGATGGCGTTTAGTTCATAGCACCAAGTCCATTTCATTAAATGGCACCAGGTGATTTTCTTATTCTCTTCAAATTCGACGACGGTGTTTTTAATTCGATATGGAACTTTAATCTTCATCGCCATACCAAAGGTTGCGCCAAGGTAAAGACGTTCAGGACCTGAAATCACATGTTTAACAGAGCCTGAGCCATCGAAGCGCTGATGAGCTGATGGATTTGCCAATAAATCAAAGATGACAGATGCAGGTGCATCAATCGTGATTCGCGCTGCAGCTGTGTTGGGGAAATCGACCGGCAGTATCTCAGCGCGTACTGAACTCATTAGTGAGCAGATGCAATCTCTGGCTTTTCGTACTCGGTAACCATACCGATGATGGAAATCACCAATGCACCCAAACCGATAAGTGAGAGCCACCAACCAATGATCAACCCAAGTGCGAAAACACATGCACTTACTGCGACCGGAAGTGGCCACCAAGAATGTGGGCTATAGAACCCAAGTTCGCCTGCACCATCTGAGATTTCAGCGGTTAAGTTATCTTCAGGAAGTGTTACCCCGATGCGCTTTTGCGTGAACCAAACGTAAAAACCAACCATTCCAGCCAAACATGCTGAAAGAAGCATTCCGGCAATTCCAACTTCTTCACCGCCGACTTGCCAGTAAATAACGGTCATGATCACATAGAAAACACTTAAACCACCAAATAACTTCCATGATGCCTTCATGATTAATTAGTGCCCTTCAGTTTTAACATGCGGATGATGTAGATCAAATGCAGGACGCTCTGATGAGATGCGAGGCATTGATAAGAAGTTGTGACGTGGCGGTGGGCATGATGTGGCCCATTCCAGTGATGAACCGTAACCCCAAGGATCATCTACTCCGACCATAGGCGCCTTACGTGTAATCCAAATGTTTATAGCAAATGGAATCATTGAAAGAGCTAGCAGGAATGAACCGACCGTTGAAACAGTGTTCATAAAAGTGAAACCATCGGTTGGCAAATAATCCGCGTATCGACGTGGGAAGCCCTTGATTCCAAGCCAGTGCTGGATCAAGAAAGTTAAGTGGAAGCCAAAGAACAAAGTCCAGAAGTGAATCTTTCCTAGAGTTTCATTGAGCATGCGACCGGTGAACTTTGGCCACCAGAAATAGAAGCCGCCGAACATCGCAAACACCACTGTTCCAAAGAGTACATAGTGGAAGTGCGCCACTACGAAGTAGCTAGCAGATACTGCAAAATCTAGTGGAGGTGAAGCCAAGATAATTCCGGTGATACCACCGAATAGGAAGGTCACCAAGAATCCCATAACCCACAACATCGGAGTTTCAAAGGTTACGTGGCCACGCCACATTGTGCCGATCCAGTTGAAGAACTTCACACCTGTTGGAACACCAATCAAGAAAGTCATAAACGAGAAGAACGGCAATAAAACTTGTCCACTTGCGAACATGTGGTGCGCCCATACTGAAACTGAAAGAGCAGCAATTGCAATAGTTGCTGCAATCAGGCCAAGGTAACCAAAGATTGGCTTTCGGCTAAAGACCGGCAAAATTTCCGTAACGATTCCAAAGAATGGAAGCGCCAAAATATAAACTTCTGGGTGACCAAAGAACCAGAACAAGTGCTGGAACAACATCACACCACCATTTGCTGGATCAAACAGATGTGTTCCATAGAGACGGTCTGATTCCAAACCAAGCAAAGCTGCTGCTAGTGGTGGGAATGCAAGCAATACCAAAATCGATGTTAACAATACGTTCCAAGAAAAGATCGACATGCGGAACATCGTCATACCTGGTGCGCGCATTGTGAAGATGGTCGTAATGAAGTTAACGCCACCAAGAATTGTTCCAACACCGCTGATCGCAAGACCAATCAACCAAAGATCCGAGCCGATACCTGGCGAATACTGAGCATTAGAAAGTGGTGCATAAACGGTCCAACCGAATGATGCAGCACCCCCTGGTGCAAGGAAACCACCGAACGCCATCAATGAACCGAATAGGTACAACCAGTACGACAACATGTTAAGGCGTGGGAAGGCCACGTCTGCTGCGCCAATCTGCAGCGGCATGATTACGTTGGCAAAACCAACAAAAAGAGGTGTTGCAAACATCAGCAACATAATGGTGCCGTGCATTGTGAAGATTTGGTTGTACTGCTCGTTGCTCACGAACTGCATTCCTGGACGAGCTAATTCTGCACGCAGAGCAAGGGCTAGAACGCCACCAATAAGAAACCATGCAAAAGATGTCAGCAGGTAAAGATAACCAATGGTCTTGTGATCAGTTGAAGTTATCCACTTTACAAATGACTTTCCCTTGGGAGAAGGCATTGGTTGAGTTTGGGTCATTGTTGGCTTTTCTGCATAAGTTGTCATGCTTGGCCTCCCCTAAGTTTTTCTAGAAATACATCAAATTCTGCAGGAGTTACGACTTTGACCTTGAACAACATTTGAGAGTGATTACGTCCACATAAGATGTTGCAACGACCAGGGAACTCACCCAATTTGTTTGCCGTGAATTCCAGACTGTTTGTAAGTCCAGGAAGATTTTGCAGCTGAATCATGAAGGCTGGAATCCAGAAACCATGCACAACATCGTTAGCTGTAAGTGTGTAACGCACTCGCTCGCCCAATGGAACAACCATCGTCGGGGTTTGTTCCGGAGTTCCAGTAATCAGCGCTTTCGGACCCGCATCTGGATACCCGAACTGCCATGACCATTGGAAACCTTCGACGGTGATTTCGTGTGCGTACGTTGTTGTCTTTTCAGTAATAATCGTTTGCTTTTGTGCTGTGTAGTAAAACAGAACGGCAACAATAATGAATGGGATAATTGTGTAAGCAACTTCAACAGGAACGTTGTACTGCGTTTGCTTTGGGAAAGATGGATCATCTTTTTTGCCACGATGGAAAATAGCTGGCCATAAAATCAAAACTAAAGTAATGACACCAACAACTCCACCGGCGATCCATGCGCCTTGCCATAATGAAAGAGATTGGTCATTAACGCTAGTAACGCCCTCTTCAAAACCTAAGCCTGAAACTTGGGAGCAACCCGTCAACAGCAGAACTGGGGCTAGTAGAAGTAAGGCCTTGCTGCGGTTGAAAACTGTGCGTCGCGACATGGGGTAAGGATAGTTTGAAAACGCCTTAAGCGTGACACCAGCCTATTCTCGGCGAGGGGTGGCACTGCTCACATTACTTGAGGTGAACTGCAACCTCATCGGCAGCCGGACGGCCATAAGCCTCGGCAAACCGCTCTACAAACTGTGCGTTGGTAAATCGATATTCCTGAGTTCCAAGAGTCTCGATGACATAGGTTGCAATAAGAGCACCCAATTGGGCACATCGCTCAAGGGAAACTCCCCAAGCCAAACCTGCAATAAATCCTGAGCGGAATGAGTCACCTACGCCGGTGGGATCAGTTTTTGATTTTTCTTTAGGGCAGGTGACCTGAACAAACTCCCCAGCCGCACTTTCAACTTTGGCTCCCTTGGAACCAAGAGTCACGACTCGGTACTTCACTCGTTCTAAGATTTCTCTATCGCTCCACCCAGTTTTTTGCATAGCCAGTGCGAGCTCGTATTCATTGAGAAACAGATAAGAAGCACCATCAATCAGTAACTTGATTTCTTCACCTGTCATACGTGCCATCTGTTGCGAAGGATCTGCTGCAAAAGGAATTCCAAGTTGGCGGCACACTTCAGAATGGCGAAGCATCGCTTCTGGATCATCAGGAGAAATCACCATCATGTCTAAGCGACCAGTTTTTTCCATGATGGGACTCAATTCAATATTGCGAGCTTCGGACATGGCACCTGGAAAAAATGATGCGATCTGATTGAGTTCTTGATCTGTCGTAACAACAAAGTGTGCGGTGTGAAGTGTTGTTGACACCAAAGCGTGTGAGGTGTCGACGCCATGGCGAGACAGCCACGCTTCATAGTCGGCCCAGTCCTTGCCAACAGCAGCAATTAAAATTGGATTAAGGCCGAGTACACCCATTCCATAGGCGATGTTTGCCGCACATCCACCGCGACGAACATCCAAACTGTCCACGAGGAAACTGAGGGAAACTTTTTCAAGGGATCCTGCGACCAAAGAATCGGTGAACTTTCCGGAGAAAGTCATTAAATGGTCAAGACCTACCGAACCCGCTACACCGATTTTCATGTAGGGATCCTAGTGCGCAGAGGGCAACTGGTTAGTTAAATGAATCGCCACATGCACAAGAACCTTGTGCGTTGGGATTATCGATTGTGAAACCTTGCTTTTCGATTGTGTCTACAAAATCGATGGTCGCACCAGATAGGTATGGGTCAGACATCTTGTCTGTAATCACCTTCACTGAGCCAAATTCGCGAATGATGTCGCCTTCCATGTTGCGGTCATCAAAGTACAGCTGGTACTTGAGGCCAGAGCAACCACCAGGTTGAACAGCAACACGTAGGTTCAGGTCATCGCGACCCTCTTGCGCAAGTAGCGCAGATACCTTTGATGCGGCTACTTCGGTGAGAAGAATTCCTGTTGTTGTTGCTTCTGTTGTCATTATTGCTCTCCTTAATTGACTACCCCTTAATCCTACTCCCAGAGAAGGGCTACTGCGAGTCGAGGGCTTTAAGAGTCGGGCTCTATAGTTAGCCCCATGACCACTAATGAAGGCAAGGGTCGTCCGACCCCAAAGCGTAAAGACGCAGAATCAAAGCGCAAGGTTTCTTCCTTGGCTCCAGTTGTAACTAAGGAACAAAAACGCGCTTCTAAGGCGTTGGCTCGTCAAGCTCGTGTAGCACAACGCGCGGCATATTTACGCGGTGAAGAATCTGCATTGCCGGCACGTGATCGCGGACCAGCGCGACGTTATGTAAGAAACTTTGTTGATTCCCGCAGATCCACTGGCGAATATTTCTTACCAATCATCTTTGTGGTTTTGGTTCTGACACTTATTCCTGTTCCAGCGGTGCAAATAGGTGCTGTTGCATTGATGTATGCCGTGCTAGTTCTGGCAGTAATCGATGGATTTTTTCTTTCACGTAAAATTCGCAAAGCGGTCACAATCAAGTTTCCAGAAGCATCTACAAAGGGTCTAGGAATGTATGCATGGTTGCGTTCGACTCAGATGCGTAGATTGCGTGCTCCGCATCCACAAGTAAAGGTCGGCGACTCGATTAACTAAAAGATTTAAGCCCGAGGATTAGGGCTTACTGTCTTAGCTGCATCTCGCTCAGGAAGATTTCCTAGAGCTTTATCGATTGCTTTCATGACATCAGCATCAAGTTTTACTCCTGCTGCCTTCACATTCTCTTTGACCTGCTTTGGCTTTGTCGCACCCATGATCGCGCATGAGACATTTGGGTTTTGAAGTACCCAAGCGATAGCAAGTTGAGACATTGTTAGTCCTGCCTGTTCTGCGATTGGCTTTAGGTTTTGAACAGCTTCTAAAACCTCTTCACGCAACCAACCCTTAATCATGTTTGCGCCACTACCTTTATCGGTTGCACGCGAGCCCGCTGGTGCTTTTTTGCCAGGCAAATACTTTCCAGTCAAAACACCTTGCGCCATGGGAGACCAAACTATCTGTCCGATTCCTTCCTTTTGGGAAAGTGGCACAACTTCGGATTCGATTACGCGCCAGAGGGCCGAATACTGCGGTTGGCTCGAGACAAAGCGGTTGTAGCCACGTGAATCCTGAATTGCCAGAGCTGACTTGATCTGCGAGGCGTTCCATTCGGAAAAACCGATGTAATGCACTTTGCCAGCGCGGATGAGATCGTCAAATGCGCTTAAGGATTCTTCTAGTGGAGTCTCATAATCGAATCGATGCATCTGATACAAATCAATGTGATCAGTCTGTAAACGCTTTAATGATGCGTTGCATGATTCGATGATGTGTTTGCGGGAAAGACCGCGATCATTTTTACCGGTTCCGGTTGGCCAGTACACCTTTGTGAAGAGTTCATATGATTCACGGCGAACACCTTTAAGTGCTTTTCCAAGAACGGTTTCAGCCTTAGTGCCTGCATATACATCTGCCGTGTCGTAGGTTGTGATTCCCTCATCAAGGGCGGCCCGTACGCATTTAATTGCAGCATCTGACTCGATCTGATTTCCATGGGTGATCCAGTTTCCGTAAGCAATTTCAGAAACGTACATTCCGGTGCTACCAAGGCGTCTGTATTCCATGCCAAAAGAGTATGCCGTGCGCGCCTAGTTGCCAACCCCAACGGCTTATGGTTTGGTTCGCACACAACTAAATAGCTCACCTTGTAGGGGAAGTTCGGTGAAACTCCGACGCTGACCCGCAACCGTAAGTCTTAATTGAGTAAAAAAAATTTGCTCTATAGATAAGTCGGATTACCTACTTGGTGTAGATGAGACAACCACCCGCCGAGGTTTGCGGGGTGTGCTCCTTACGTCAGTAGAAGTTCGTGACAGAACTTGTGCATTATTCGTGTGGTTCACTCCCTGTGAGACTCTTTCACATCCGAGAGGCTCCACATTTATGAAGACTAAATTTCTCATACTTTTATTTGTTCTCACTTCGCTCTCTATTCCTCAAGCACATGCCGCCGATAAGGGTTGGCGCTATTGGGGTTACTTCCAAGCAGCACCAGGTGCTACTAAGTGGACACCGGCAATGACTGGACCAACTGTCGAAGTTGCCGATGGCGCAGTGGAAGGTTGGGCTTTTACTTTTAGCAATGATGCAATCCCTGATGCAAAGGCTCCAAAGATTGCGCCATCATTTAATGCGATTTGCGGAAAGACAAAAGCTGTCGCCGGCAAAAAGCGAGTTGCTGTCATGGTTGATTTCGGTTCAGCTGTGCTTCGCCCTAAAGGTGAATCAACTCCGCGATTGATTCAACGATGCGTTGTTGCAGATAAAAGCGCTTTGGGAATCGATGTGCTTGGACAGGTAGTAAAGGTTCGTGCGCAGGGATCAGGCTTTATCTGCGGACTTAACGGCTACCCCGCTAAGGAATGCGGAGTCGAGATGAAGACTCCTAAGGGATACCTCAAGAAGTAATTATGACTAAACCATCACTGCACCCATTTACGTGGTGGCTCTGGGCTATCGGATTGGCTGTTGCCATCGTGCGTTTTGATAGCACCTGGTTCACCCTTTCATGCCTGGGTGTAGTGATGGTTGTTGTCTACACATTTCGCGAGGATGTTCCGTGGGCAAAAAGTTTTGAATGGACACTGAAACTTTCCGCCTGGATTTTGGCAGTTAGAACATTTGTCGGAATTGCCATTGGTGTGCCGATTCCAGGTACAGAACTGTTCAAGTTACCTGTTCTGCCTTTACCGTCATGGATGCCAGGAATCCGAATCGGTGGCGCCGTAACGTGGGAAAGATTGTCGTCTGCACTAGTTGAAGGTTTGCTCATCTGCTCCATCATCGTAATCTTCGGTGCAGCCGCTTCATTGACGAGCCCACATCGGCTTTTACGAGTTTTGCCGGTACATATTTATGAGTTTGCAGTTGCGGTCGTAATCGCAACATCTGTTTTGCCACAACTTGTTGGCTCTGTGAAAAGAATTCGAATGGCTCAACGTTTGCGTGGTCAAAATACTCGAGGGTTCACTTCCTGGAAACGTGTTGCCATTCCTTTGCTTGAAGAATCACTTGCTCGCTCACTTGATTTGGCCGCAGCAATGGATAGTCGCGGATATGGTGTTAGCAAAAAACGCTCGCGATATCGTCCAATTTCTTGGCAACTAAAAGATTCTTTTGTAGTGATCTCGGCAATCAGTATGGTCGTGATCTCATGATCAAGTTTTCCAATGTTTCTTTGATCTATCCAAACTCAACTACGACAGTTCTGGAAAACCTAAATCTGACTATTGCTGAAGGCGAACTGGTTTTAGTAATTGGTCCTACTGGTTCTGGCAAATCATCACTGCTGCGATTGATTAATGGTTTAGTCCCCCATCACACCGGCGGAATCCTTGCTGGAGATGTCAGTGTGAACGGAATTTCAACTCAGCTGACAAAGCCTGGTGGCATGGCGCACTTGATAGGAATTGTTGGACAAAATCCCGCAAATGGTTTTGTAGCTGACACCGTTGAAGAAGAACTTGCTTTTGGGATGGAAGTACTTAACCTGCCCAATGATGTGATGCGCAAACGCGTGGAAGAGATCTTGGATCTGCTCAGTCTGGCCGCATTGCGAAACCGATCAATTGCAACGCTAAGCGGTGGAGAACAGCAGCGAGTTGCAATTGGTGCCGCTTTGGTGACGCATCCAAAAGTTCTTGTCTTGGATGAACCAACGAGTGCTTTAGATCCCATAGCAGCAGAAGAAGTCTTATCTATTCTGCACAGATTGGTCCATGACTTGGGGCTCACGGTAGTAATTGCTGAACATAAATTAGAACGTGTTATTCAGTTTGCTGATCGCATCGTTTACATCAATGGTGATGGTGCAGCCAACGTAGGAACACCCGAAGAAATCCTGATGCAATCCCCAATCGCTCCCCCGATCGTGCATTTGGCCAGGGCCTTGGGGATGAAGGAAATTGGAACCACTGTGCGAGAAATGCGCCGCATGACGACAGACATTAGACAAATTGAAAGTTCTCACGTCGCCGAGCCTGCGGTAAAGGGTACCGAAACCATTATTTCCTTCGAAAAACTAACTGTTTCTTATGACAATAAAATCGCACTCAACGGCATCTCTTCCACGATTTTTGCGGGAGAAATTGTGGCGGTCATGGGAAGAAACGGAGCCGGAAAAAGTTCTTTGCTCAAAGCTATTGCCGGAGTAAATAAACCACATGCAGGAAAAGTTTCATTGTTAGGTTCTGATCCATTTGATCTGCATGGCAAAGCGCGACGGGAAAAGATCGGATTTATTCCGCAAGAACCCAGCGATCTTTTGTATGGACAGTCAGTAAAGATTGAATGCGAACAAGCCGATCGAGACAACGAATTAACTGCTGGAACTACTCACAAGGTACTACAACAGCTAGTTCCAGGTATTTCACTTTCTACGCATCCACGCGATTTATCTGAAGGCCAACGCCTTGGACTTGCTCTGAGCGTTGTACTTTCTTCCAATCCGACTGTCCTGATTTTAGATGAGCCAACACGAGGCCTGGACTACGAAGCGAAAAATGAACTGACCCGTATGTTGATTCACTTTGCTTCAACTTTCGGTAAAGCAGTCTTACTTGCAACTCATGATGTGGAGCTTGTCGCAGAGCTTGCCAGCAGGGTTGTCTTTATAGCCGATGGAGACATCGTGGCAGATGGAACCACTTTAGATGTGCTGCTTTCATCGCCTGCTTTTGCGCCACAGGTTGCAAAGGTGATGTCTCCGCAACCTTGGCTAAGGGTTAAAGATGTAGTTGCTGCGATCGAAGGTTTGCGATGAGTACAACACCTGACGTAATTGCTTTTTCTCGAAGGACCGGTTTAGTCCTCTTAGTGGCATCACTGTTTAGCGCCGCAGGTTTTGTTTGGCCTTTTTTCTATGTTGGTGAAAACCTTCCTCAGACCCAATTGTTCTTTTGGATTGCCGTTGCTTTTTCGCTGGTGGTAGTTGTTCTTCAAGTTTCGAGTCAGCAAATAGATGCAAAATCCGTAGCGCTCTTGGGCGTTCTAGCTGCATTGATCGCTGCGCTGCGACCACTAGGGGCAGGTGCGGTTGGAATCGAGCCTATGTGGTTTGTTTTGATTCTGAGTGCGCGAGTTTTTGGCGCATCTTTTGGTTTTCTGCTCGGAATGATTTCGATGTTTGCTTCTGCGCTGTTGACCGGTGGAATTGGTCCTTGGCTTGGTTATCAAGTATTTGCTGCGGCTTGGATTGGTCTGCTCGCTGGATCATTGCCCAAGAAAACTCGTGGAGTTAATGAAATCCTTTTGCTCATTGCTTTCGGCATTTTCGCCTCTGGTTTTTTTGGTGTTTTAATGGATCTGCAGTTTTGGCCATGGGCCTTGGGTTCAAACACCCAACTGTCCTACCTACCTAATGGCGACGTATCTGAAAATCTGTCCCGCTTTATTACATTTCACTTTGCAACTGCAATGGCATGGGATGTGCCGCGAGCAATCTTTACTAGCACCCTTATAGCAATCACAGGAACTGCCGTGCTTTCAGCTCTTCGAAGAACTCATACTCGTGCTGCCTTTATGGCACCTATTGTCTTTAACGAACGTGTGAAGTAACAAAAGGCAGTTTTACGACTTCGCACTGACTTTCACGACCTCGGACATCGATCACTAACTTCTGTCCGACCTTTACATCAGAGGAAAGCAACGCTAGACCGATACCGTGCTTGAGCGTTGGCGAGAACGTTCCGCTAGTAACTTCTCCAACAACAATTCCTTCTTGATTCTTAACGGCCATACCTGCACGCGGTATCCCGCGATCTAAGGATTTCAGTGCAAAACTCTTTCGTGGTGCGCCATCTTTTTTCTGCGCCTTCAATTGACTTGATCCGATGAATTCTTCTTTTTCCCAACCGACTGCCCAGTTTGCACTTGCTTCTACAGGTGAAATTTCCAAAGATAATTCGTGACCATGTAATGGATAGCCCATTTCAGTTCTTAATGTGTCGCGAGCTCCTAATCCACAGACCAAGCCACCCATGGGAGTGATCACCTGAACAATCGCATCCCACACCCGCGAAGCATCAGCAACTTTTGGCAATAGTTCAAAACCAAGTTCTCCGGTGTATCCGGTACGACAAACAATCACATCTGCGCCCGAAATATTCACATGAGTAAATGCCATGTAATCAATATCGACTGAAATTCCTAGTTGGGAAAGTACTTCAGGGGCCAATGGGCCTTGTATCGCCAAGACTGCAAAATCATTGTGCAGGTTTGTAACTGTGATTCCACCAGGTGCATGCTTTTGCAGAACGGCTACAACATCGGTTGTGTTTGACGCATTGGGAACTAAAAAGAAATCGGTGGAGGAATTGCGATAGGCAATCAAATCATCAACGACTCCACCATTAGGTGAGCACAACAAGGTGTACTGGGCCGAGCCATCTGAAATTTTCGTCAAATCATTAGTCAGACACATGTTCAAGAATTCCAGGGCCCCATCCCCTATAACTGATGCCTTTCCAAGATGGGAAACATCAAAAAGTCCGACCTTCTCACGGACCGCGGTGTGCTCGGCAAGAACACCTGCGCCCGGGTACTCGATAGGCATCAACCAGCCACCAAAATCCGCCATTTTTGCCGCCAGCGAAAGGTGTTTGTCATGTAAAGGTGATGTCTTCATTGTGCAAACCTACCAATCTTTCTATTACGCTTCAGGGTATGAGCACACTAAAGATTTCAGATGGCCTCGTTAAGGATGAAGTTCTGGTTCTAGGACTTTCGTCAACAAATTCAAAGGGCGGGATCGCCATCGAATCTGGCGAAATGGCTATCGACACAAAAGCTGTCCTTGCCCAACTAGTTGATATGGGTGCCACTGGAAAAGCTGATGAAGTAGTTAAAGTGCCTGGGACGCATGTTCGTATGTTTGTTTTCACTGGCCTCGGGGCTAAAGCATCACAATATTCGCATGAGACTCTTCGACGTGCTGCCGGAGCTGCATCACGAGCACTTGCCGGAAATGCATCAGCAACTTTCTCACTTCCAGCAAAGACTCTGCCAGAAGTAGCAGCTGTTGCCGAAGGTGCTGCATTAGGTGCTTATTCATTTACCGAATTTCGTGGTTCGACAAAAGCAGATTTCAAAGCACCTCTTAAGACAATCACGATTCATTCAAAGCTGGCATCATCTGCAGAGGCAAAGTCAGCAATCAATCGCGCTGGGGTAATTGCGAAATACACATACCTAGTTCGCGATTTAATCAACACTCCCCCAAGTCATTTAACGCCAGATTCATTTACCAAGAAAATGGCAGCGGTGGTAAAAGCTGCAGGCGGCACAAAAGCTGGTTTAAAGGTTCAGATTTGGGATGAGAAACAACTTAAGTCTCAGGGCTTTGGTGGAATCATTGGCGTAGGCCAGGGTTCAGCTAACCCACCTCGCTTGTTGCACATTTCCTACTCTCCAAAAGGCAAAGTCGCTAAGCGGTATGCATTTGTTGGAAAAGGAATCACCTTTGATACCGGCGGTTTAGCCCTAAAGCCTGCCGCGGGTATGGAGGCAATGAAATCTGACATGAGTGGAGCTGCGGCGGTAAGTGCTGCAGTTGTCGCAATCGCAGAACTTAAACTAAACGTTGCAATCGATGCCTGGGCACCTTTGGCAGAAAACATGCCAAGTGACACTGCAACTCGTCCAAGTGACATCATCACAATTTTTGGTGGCAAGACTGTCGAAGTTTTGAATCCCGATGCTGAAGGTCGCTTAGTGTTAGCTGATGCTTTAATGAAGGCGCAAAAAGTTAATACCCAGTTGGATGGAATCATCGATGTTGCAACTTTGACAGGTGCACAGGTAGTTGCACTTGGAACTCGCACAAGTGCCGTGATGACTAACAATCCAGAATTTAGCGAAGCCTTTATGAAGGTAACTGCTCTCAGCGGAGAGCAGTTCTGGCCAATGCCACTTCCAGAAGAGCTTCGTGCTTCACTTGATTCACCAGTTGCAGATTTGGCCAACATCGGAGATCGCATGGGCGGCATGCTTGTCGCTGGGCTTTTCCTGAAGGACTTCGTCTCTCCTGAATTACCATGGCTGCATTTGGATATTGCCGGACCCGCCTACAACGAGGCAAAGCCCCATGGCTACACACCAGTCGGTGGAACTGGAATTTCGCTGCGCTCACTTGTGACATTGGCCGAACAGGGGTAGCCCCTCACTTTTGCATTGGGAGGTTTGCCCCTGTTTGGGGCAAGATAAGCACCTAGCCCGCGTGGGCGCATGGAGGGAGCCGTTTAGTGTCTCAATTTGATCTCGTCATCCTTGGTGGAGGAAGTGGTGGTTATGCCGCTGCCCTTCGCGGCGCACAGCTTGGTCTGAGCGTTGCTTTAATCGAAGCAGACAAGGTCGGCGGAACGTGCTTACACCGAGGTTGTATTCCAACTAAGGCGCTCTTGCACTCTGCAGAGATCGCTGATGGCGCTCGCGAAGGTTCACACTTTGGAGTCAAGTCAACATTTGATGGCATTGATATGGCCGGAGTTAACTCTTACAAAGATGGTGTCATCGGTAAGTTGTACAAAGGTTTAACTGGATTAGTGAAGTCTCGCGGAATTACCTTTATCGAAGGTTACGGAAAGCTTGTAGCCAAAGATGCGGTCGAAGTTAATGGAGTTCGTTACACCGGCAAGAATGTAATTCTTGCTACGGGTTCATATGCCAAAACACTTCCTGGATTAGAAATTGATGGCGAGAAAATCATTACTTCTGATCATGGAACAAAGATGTCTTACGTTCCAAAGAGTGTGATTGTCCTTGGTGGCGGTGTCATTGGTTGCGAGTTCGCCTCTGTCTGGAAGTCATTCGGAGCAGATGTCACCATCATCGAAGGCTTGCCACATTTGATTGCATTGGAAGATGAATCATCAAGTAAGCAACTTGAACGTGCTTTCCGCAAGCGTGGAATTAAATTTGAACTCGGCGTTCGTTTTCAGTCCGCCACTAAGAATGCAGATGGCGTGACTGTCACCCTAGAAGATGGAAAGACATTTACTGCCGAAGTTCTTATGGTTTCTGTTGGTCGCGGTCCGGTATCAGCAAACCTTGGCTACGAAGAACAGGGAATTGCGATGGACCGTGGTTATGTTCTTGTAGATGACAAGTGCCGTACCAATGTGCCGGGAATCTGGGCAGTTGGTGACTTAATCCCAACTTTGCAGCTAGCCCACGTAGGTTTTGCCGAGGGTATTTTGGTTGCCGAAGAAATCGCGGGATTAAACCCTCGTCCGATTAATTACGACGGCGTGCCACGTGTTACTTATTCAGAGCCCGAGGTTGCATCTGTTGGTTTAACTACAGCAGAGGCCAAAAAGCGCGGACATGATGTAGTCGAACTAACGTATGACTTAGCCGGAAACGGTAAGGCACAAATTTTAAACACTGCCGGTTCAATCAAACTTGTTGCACAAAAAGATGGTCCAGTACTTGGTGTCCATATGGTTGGCGCACGAGTTGGAGAATTGTTAGCTGAAGCAGAATTGATTTATAACTGGGAGGCACGTGCAAATGATGTGGCTCCTTTGATTCATGCACACCCAACACTGTCAGAGGCAATGGGCGAAGC
>CAYMNN010000005.1:0-27142 GCA_964391815.1 uncultured Candidatus Planktophila sp. | reverse complement strand
AGTCTATATCGACGACGGGGAAGTGCCTGAATTAATTGATCTTCTAGCAGTGTTTTAAGGGCTTTTTCGACTTGGGATTCATCTGGCCACAGTTTCTTAATTGCAGATTCAGTAAGTGATTCATTCTCACGAAGTGCTTGAACAATTGTTCCGCGGCATTTGCGATCAGTGCCATGCCAATCTTGTGACTTTCTCACTAGCTCGGTCTTGGGATAACCATTCTTACGCCAATTACATTGACCAATAATTGGGCACAGTTCACATGATGGATTCTTTGATGTGCACACCAAAGCTCCCAGTTCCATAGTTGCTGCAGCCCAGATGTGCGCATTCTTAGTTGGCAAAATTGCTAAGCGTCGCGCTTTTTCCTGTGCAGTTGGCGCGGGCTTTGGATGTTCTTGCCCATCTATGGCGCGTACGAGCAAACGTCTGATGTTTACATCCATGACAAGAGATCTTTGTTCAAAAGCAAAAGCTGCAATTGCCGCCGCGGTGTATTCACCGATTCCAGGTAATAACTGCAGAGTTTCTTGATCTTCCGGAACCTGATTGTTGAAATCTTCCGCGATTATCTGTGCAGCTGCATGTAAGCGAAGCGCACGACGGGGATAACCAAGTCGACCCCATGCGGTGATTACTTGGGCCGGTGTTGCTGCTGCTAAATCTTTTGGAGTTGGCCAGCGGTCCATCCATTCGTGCCACTTAGGAAGAACTCGATTAACGGGAGTTTGTTGCAACATGTATTCACTCACCATCACACCCCAAGGCGAGGTATTTCTCCACGGCAGATCGCGCTTGTTCTTCTTAAACCAATTAACAACTGGTTTTTCTAGCGAACTCATTCGCCGGTGATTTTTACCCGTTTTAGCGCGGCATCAAGACGTGAAACTTCTACGATCTCCATGCCATCAATCTTTGTATCTGAACCAGTAGGAACCAATGCGCGCTTAAAGCCAAGTCGGTAAGCCTCTTGAAGTCTGCGGTTTACGCCACTTACCTTGCGGATTTCTCCGGCTAATCCAACCTCGCCAATTGCTACTAAATCGGCAGGAAGTGCCAAACCTTTTGCAGCAGAGGCAACAGCTAAAGCAAGAGCTAAATCAGCTGCTGGTTCGGTCATTTTCATGCCACCAACAGTTGCTGCATAAACATCACGCCCACCAACTCGGATATTGGCACGTAGTTCGAGCACTGCAAGGGTCATTGATGTGCGCGCAGAGTCCAAACCAGAGACAACTCGACGCGCATTTCCATAATCATTTTCACGTCCAGCAGAAACGAGCGCTTGAATTTCAGCCAACAAGGGCCTGCGACCTTCAAGAGTTACCGTTACACATGTTCCAGGAACTGGTTCGGCATGGCGAGACGTAAACAAACCTGTTGGGTCTAGCACTGATTCAATTCCGGTATCACTTAAATCAAAACATCCAACTTCATCGGATGCACCAAAGCGATTTTTGATGGCACGAATTAAACGAAGACGTGAATGGCGCTCACCTTCAAACTGCAAAACAACATCAACGATGTGTTCCAGCAATCGTGGTCCAGCGATAGATCCATCTTTTGTAACGTGACCAACAAGCAGCAAAGTGATGTCGCGATCTTTACAAATACGAATCAATGCACCGGCAACTTCTCGAACTTGTGTAACGCCGCCAGGTGCTCCATCTGCGGCAGAGCTGCCGATAGTTTGTACCGAGTCAATAATTAAAAGTTGTGGTTTAACAGAATCAATGTGCGCAATGACCGCGCCTAAATCTGTTTCGGATGCCAGAAACAATTGAGGATCAATCGCATTGATTCGCTCAGCACGAAGTCTTACTTGCGATGCGGATTCTTCTCCGCTGATATACAACGCTGGGATTCCCTTTGCTGCAGTCTGTGCTGCAACAGAAAGCAAGAGAGTGGATTTACCAACACCTGGTTCGCCAGCAAGCAAAATCGCAGCTCCTGGAACTAATCCGCCGCCAAGTACGCGATCTAATTCGGAAACACCAGTTGCACGCGCATGTGCAGCAGAAAGATCAACATCGCCAATAGGAGTTGCTTTTGCGGTTACATTTCCGGCAACAAGTGAAAGTTTTTTAGGTGCAGCAATTTCTTCAACTGAGCCCCATGCTTGGCATTCACCGCAACGACCAACCCATTTTTGGGATGTCCAACCGCACTCGGTGCAGCGGAACGGTTCTTTTTCTACCTTGGCCATGAGGTAACCCTATGACAAGGGGCTGACTATTTCTTCTGGGCAGCCAAAGTTGCTGGATGCTGGATGATAAACAGCGGAAGTGAGCGCGCAGCGGCATCTCGAATGTGTTCCATTCGGACATCACACAAGCGCGCTAATTCGGCGTATGCATCCTTGCCCATCAAGAGTTCAAGTTCATATTTGTTAGAGATATAAACAGGCTCTGTGCCAACGTGTGCATCACTGTTACTTGTGCAGTACCAGTCGAAATCATCGCCGCCATCGCCCCATGCAAGACGCTCGTATTCACCAATGACGGTGACTGAATATTCACGTTCGCCGTATTCGCGCGTTTCAAAACTGCGGCGAAGTGGCAACTGCCAACAAACATCTGGCTTGGTATCAGCAAAATGTTTTCCATCGCGTTGTGCAACATGGTGAAGCACGCAACCAAATGTTCCAGTGAACCCTTCGGCTTCGTAACCTTTGCGGTTTAAGAAAATACAACCATCTTCAACACGACGAGTCTTTCGTTCGCCATCTTCATCTTTTTCTGAAATTCGAAGTGGTCCACCTGGTTTCTTGGGACGAGCTTCGCCATAGAACTGCCACATTTCTGGAGTTAAGTAAGCCGCAGCCTTAACTGTGCGGGCTTCGTCATCTTCATCGGTGTACATCGCACCTTCGGTACAACAACCCGAATTTGGCTGATTCTTAAAGACACCTTGGCAACCATCGCCATAAATACAAGTCCAGTATGAAGTTAACCAAGTGAGATCGCACTTAAAGATTGTTTCTTCATCATTAGGGTCAAAGAATTCAACCCAATCACGCGCAAATCCTGCTTTAACTTCTGACATAGTCGCAGAGCCTACAGGCATAAAGGATAGACTTCATACATGAATCAGCAATCAAAGGTTGCCGTTATCGGTGCCGGTGTAATGGGTGAGGCCTTGATTGCCGCTTTGATTTCATCTGGTGTGAAGCCAGATCTGATCACAATCTCTGAAAAGCGTGAAGATCGTGCACAAGAGCTGATCTCCAAGTATTCAATCAAAGCTGCATCCCTTGCTGCCAACGTTTCAGATGCTGATGCACTGTTGTTGGTTGTAAAACCACAAGATATGGCTGCAGTTCTTGAAGAAGTAAAGAGCTCGATTAATCCAAAAGCGGTTGTGATTACCTTTGCTGCTGGCAAGACAATTTCATTTATTAGTAATGGCCTCGGAACCAGCAATCCTGTAGTTCGAGTGATGCCAAATACTCCAACCTTGGTTGGTAAAGGTATGGCAGCAGCATCAATCGGTACCGGCGTCACCGATGCTCAGCGTGATTTTGTTCTTGGTTTTCTAGCTGCAACCGGGAAAGTAATTGAAGTTTCCGAAGATCTACAAGATGCGGTAACTGCCACCAGTGGTTCTGGGCCTGCTTACTTCTTTGCATTTGTTGAAGCCATGGTTGCTGGTGCGCAAGAGCTGGGACTTTCTGAAAAAGATGCGACAACTCTTACGGTGCAAACTCTGGTCGGTGCAGCGGCGTTGCTTGAACAATCTGGAAAAAGCGCCACAACTTTGCGTGAAAATGTAACTAGCCCTAACGGCACAACCGCTGCCGCACTTGCAGCTTTTGGTAGCAATGATTTGAATTCTATGGTTGCTAACGCAATGAAGGCGGCCCGCGATCGTTCGCAGGAATTAGCGTGAAACGCTTACTTTCCTTTGCGTTAATTGCTGCTTTTCTTATAAATCCTGCGGCGCATGCAGTTCCAAAAAAGATTGCCGTAAAGCCCCTGCAATTACTGACAACCGTTGGCACACCTGATGAAGTAAGCGGTGTTGTTGTTTCTGGCAAAAACATCATTGTGTACGGAAGTAAGGCAGCTAAAGCATATGCACGTGCCGTCGATACAACCGGCAAAGAGCTCTGGAACCTTTCGTTAGATCAATCTGCTGCATCAATTGCCACTGCAGCAGCAGTTGATTCGGTGGGTGATATTTGGATCGCGGGTGCTACGCCTTTAGCACTTGGTTTAACACCACCAAGTCCTGCGCCAACGCCGGTTAATCCAGACAACGCATCAGTTCCGCCAAATTCTGCAGCTGGCAATTTACAAGCGGTCACACTGTGGAAAGTAACTGCGGCTGGCGTGCTTTCAGGTACAACAACTTTGCCAACAAGTTCAGTTGTATTTCCTACATCAATTTCTCTAGATCGAAATGGTGTTTCTGTTGTTGGAATCATTGGAACGCCAAGAGGCAGTGCTGGATTCTTTGTTAATGCTGATCGAACAGGCTTGTTTGGCAAGCTGCTACAAATTGGCGCAGTATCAACAACTGCCGATGCAGTTGTTCGGCATACAGATGGAAGTTTCACGGTTGCCGGATCAAGCAGTGAAACTTTGGCTGGCAAGAAGGTTGCTGGTGTAACAGATGGTGTGCTGATCAAAATTTCTAAGGCCTTGAAAATCACAAACGTGGTTCGTAGTTCAGCGGTTAGAGGAAAACGAATCTGGAACAGCGCTAGCTCCACATTGTTATTGGGCGGAGAAGTTGTAGCTGGCGGGAAAACAGAAACCGCAATCACAAAGTTTTCTTCCACTTTTGCACCAACTTGGACCTACCGTTTTCCATCGACAGGTCCCGCAATCACAATTGGATCAACACATGCTCTCTTCATTTCAACCGGTGCAACACCTCAACTCAACTGGAATCCCAGGGTCGCAACACCATTGCTTGTGAGCTTTGATGCAAAAGGCGCAGTAGTAGCCGCCGATAGCGGGCCAGTAGGGCAGAAAGAAGTGCTGGGAGCGTTGCTTTCAAAGGAGTTGGGGCTTTTGGTGGTCACATCGAGCGCAGATACCGTTTCGATTTTTACCCTGATTCCGCGGTAACCTAAACCCCCGCACACACAGTGCGTACATTAGAAATGAGAGCGTGACATATGGGTTCCGTAATTAAGAAGCGACGCAAGCGCATGGCGAAGAAGAAGCACAAGAAGCTTCTAAAGAAGACTCGCATTCAGCGCCGTAACGCTAAGTAAAAAATTACGGTTTAAGAAGTGCAAGCTTTCCATTAATAGTGGCAAGCACATATTTAACTTTGTTTACAGTCACCCAAGTGCTCTGAGTAGGTTCAGGGCCTTGGGTGCTGCTAACTAAGCGGATTGCAGATTGGCCAAGATCTTTCTTGCTTGTATCTAAAGCACACAATCTTTCTTGGCAATTAAAGATAATTGTTTTTCCATCAGTGGCCAGATACTTATCTGGTGTTCCAAAGTTTTCAGTAGTTAATCTATAAATTTTTGTGGAATCTTTAAGCCAGGTCCAGCGAATTTGGTCAGGCTTTGGTGCTGAAGCGGCAGAAGCTGCTAACCAGGTGGCAAAGACTCCAGCAGATGTTCTAGCTAAAGCAACATCAAAACCAAAAACTAATGCGTCTTCAGTTGAAATATCGAGCGTCTGGTATTGCCATGCAGTTGGATCAATTGATGTTCTAGTTGCAATCCGAATAGCACCCGAAGTAATTTCCTTCTTCTGGTTCATGGAAACAACAGAATCATAAGCAACATAAGTTGTGCTGCCATCAAAAATTGCCTGGATGTGAAAACCAACATCTCCGGTTGTTCGGCCCTCAGTTTTACGATCACCATCTACTAATTCATACCGCCACGAAGATCCCCTTGATTTAATTGCGCCTAGCAGAACACCTTGGGTTTCGTCACGGTAGAAAACTTGTACTGCACTTGCCGAAGCTACACATGCATTAGCAATACTGACATCACTAGATGTTCGAACTCGAATCGGATCTTCATAGTTGTTTACCGCAGCGCCATTTCCATCAACAGTTTCAAAGGTATAGCTTCGGCCATTAAATGTTGCATAGCGCAGATCTTTTTCGGTTGCATCGGTGTAAAAAATATGCAGAGTTTGCTTTACGCCACTTCCATTGACACACATGCTTATTGCGCCAGAGAGATTGTGAGTTGTCCTACCGCTGCTACCACCTGCACCATCGATTGTTGTTTTTCTCCAACTCTTGCCATCAAATGTTGCAAGCTTTAGGTCACCGCTCTTAGTGTCGGTATATGCAATTGCAGGTCTTCCATTAAAGGTTGTGCTTGCGACAGTTTTTCCATCTGCAGAACTATCGAGCACCGAACTGTTCCATCCAGGTTGGGGAATTACCTGCTTTGTAACTGCGGGTTCAGAACTACCTAACGAGTTTTTAGCAATCACGCTAAATGTGTACGAGGTTCCATTTTTTAATCCGGTCATAAGCACTGGACTTGATTGAGACTTCTTTTCGATACCAGTCTTTAAGTTTTTAACTACGTATTCAGTGACCTGAGCAGTACGAAGATTTGCAGGTGGATCAAAAGCAATAAGGGCTGATGCATTTGATGTGAAAGCTTGTGCATTACGTGGCGTGAAAGGAAGATCGGTAGCAACGCCTGCAGGTGGCTTAGTCCGCATATCTTCCATCATGGCAAGCAGTAGTGGTCCTGGCTCTTTAAAAATTTCACCTGGATCAAGACTTGGAGTCATTACAGAATCAAGTCCAGCTTTTGAAAAAGTTGCTTCATCAAGGTGGGATGTTGATGAACCCGCTTCATAGCGTGCGGGTGTGTACATCTTGGGCTTAACACCGCCATTTGCTTTAACTCCATTAGCACCTGACCACACCAAAGAAGTAGTTAATGCGATACCTAATTCTTTGGACGGTGTTGGAAGATCGGCTAAACGACGACCATCACTTGTCTGAAGGTACGCATCAAAAGGAGTTGGCTGATCCAGACTTCCTATTCCAAAAAATGGATCGTAAGCATCGTTAGAGAGAAAACCTAGACCGTGACCCAGTTCGTGCAAGAAAACAGATTGCAAGTCATACTCATTGCCGGATGGAACACCGTCACCTCTGGAATTCCAAGAAGCTGCTGAATTAACTTGGATAACTATTTCAGGGTTCTTCTTATCTAAATCCCTACCGGCTAAAGCGTTTGCAAGAGCTGATGGGTACCAAAGAGATGCATCAGGTGCACCTGGAAATCCCGAGAAGAAACTTCCTGGGCGCGCACTACCTAAAACACCCCACGAACTTGAACGTCCCCACGAAGCATCTACAGAGATAACAACTGATGATTTGAAGTTTGCAGACCAAACATCAATCGAGGCCTGAACCTCTTTCTTAGCCCATTCTGGAAAATTGTTGTACTTAACTTGGAAGGATGATTTAACTTCAAGATTTTTGCTTCTCGTCGGGCTTGCAGTTGTCGTTGTTGGTTCGGTTCCCGCATAGATGTGTCCCCAATTTGTTGCGGGGATTTGCTTAAAGGTAACAGCGGGCGCAGAAGGTGCGGTTAACAATCCAAGAATTAATGCGCCAGCTAGAGCAAAAGGCCCCATTCTCTTCATGCGCATCATGGTCACACCGTATCAGGGCTCTAAGCGTGGGTTAAGGTCAGGGGTAGGAATTATCAATTCTCTATGTGAATTAACAGGGGCGAAAGGGCGAATCAATGACCATCGTGACAATTTATGGCCGAACTGGTTGCCATCTTTGTGAAGATGCATTAAAGGTTTTGGAGTCCCTTAAAGATGAACTGAATTTTGAGATTAAAGAGATTTTGATTGATGGAAATGAAGAGTTACAAAGTTTGTATGGCGAACAAATTCCAGTTACACATATTGATGGTATCCACCATGATTATTGGCGGGTAGATCCAGAAAGATTTAGATCTTCCCTTGAAAAACATCGTCAGCGTCAATGATCTTGTAGCTGTAACCCTGTTCCGCTAAGAAGCGTTGACGATTTTGTGCAAAATCTTGGTCGATAGTGTCACGTGAAATCACAGAGTAAAACTTTGCTCCACGACCATCTGATTTTGGACGCAAGATACGACCTAAACGTTGCGCTTCTTCTTGACGGCTACCAAATGCACCAGAAACCTGAATCGCAATAGTTGCGTCCGGTAGATCAATAGAAAAGTTAGCCACTTTAGAAACAACTAAACACTTAATCTCACCAGTTCTAAACTGATTAAAGAGAATTTCGCGTTCTTTAATTGGTGTTTCACCTTTGATTAGCGGTGCACCTAAAACTTCGGATAGCTCATCAAGTTGATCAATGTATTGACCAATGACCAGCACCTGATCTTCAGCGTGTTTTTCCACTAGCGCTTCTACAACGTCTCGCTTGGTACGAGTTGTTGCACAATTTCGGTAGCGGTTTTCAGGTTCGGCGGTTGCATAAGCAAGGCGCTCTGTTTCAGTCAGATTGACTCGAACCTCAATACATTCAGCAGGTGCGATATATCCCTGGGCTTCAATCTCTTTCCACGGGACATCAAATCTCTTGGGGCCAATAAGAGAGAAAACTTCTCCCTCCATGCCATCTTCTCGTACCAAAGTTGCAGTTAGTCCTAAACGTCGGCGAGATTGAATATCTGCAGTAAATCGAAAAATCGGTGCGGGTAGTAAGTGAACTTCATCGTAAATAATCAAACCCCAGTCATAAGAATCAAAGAGATCCAAGTGGGCATAAACCCCATTCTTCTTCTTTGTCATAACTTGGTAAGTGGCAATAGTTACGGGGCGAATCTCTTTCTTTGATCCTGAATACTCGCCGATTTCATCTTCATTTAAAGTGGTGCGCTTTAGCAGTTCATCACGCCATTGGCGCGCGGCAACTGTATTTGTTACCAAAATTAAAGTGGTTGCTTTGGCGTGTGCCATTGCTGCTGCGCCAACAATTGTTTTTCCAGCACCACATGGAAGTACAACCACACCTGAACCACCATGCCAAAATCCTTCAGCAGCTAATTCTTGATATGGGCGGATCTTCCAATCTTTTTCTACCAAGCTGATTGCATGCGCTTGTCCATCGACGTAACCTGCAAAATCTTCAGCTGGCCAACCCAAGCGCAAGAGTGATTGTTTAATTTGGCCACGTTGACTAGGCAGAACCGTAATTGTTTCAGCATCAATGCGCGCTCCAAGAAGTGGAGCAATTTTCTTTGCTCGAATAACTTCTTCCAGAACTGCAGTATCAGTCGTAATCAAAATCAATCCATGAACTGGATCCATTTCAAGTCGCAAACGTCCGTACCTAGACATTGTTTCGGCAACATCAATAAGAATTGAATGAGGCACGGCATACCTTGAGTACTTAATTAAGGTGTCAATTACCTGCTCTGCATCATGACCAGCAGCACGGGCGTTCCACAACCCCAAAGGTGTTAAGCGATATGTATGAATATGTTCGGGGGAGCGCTCTAATTCAGCAAAGGGAGCAATTGCTCGACGACATTCAACTGACATTGGATGGTCGATATCGAGCAGAAGCGTCTTGTCGCTCTGAACAATTAGTGGACCATCACTCATTAAGTAAATCCTTTATTAGCGCATTCAATAGTTTGCTGCGATCTTCAAGGGTACTGATGTCTACCCATTCATGCGCGGCGTGAGCTCCAGCTCCGACTGCACCAAGCCCATCTAGAACTTGCGCGCCCGCAGCGGCAGCAAAGTTTCCATCACTTGCTCCGCCAACAGATGCGTGGCCTAGTGGCGGCATTCCAAGAGATTTAGCAACTTTCTCTGCACGCTCGTACAAAGCCATAGTCGATGATGTTTCAAGTGGAGGACGATTAAAGCCTCCAGTGATTTCATAACGCGTATTTGTATTAACTGGCTTTAGAGCTTTGATTGCAGCATCAACACGTTGTAGATCTGCCATCGAATATGAACGAATATCAATATCTAGAACTGCCAAGTCAGGCACAGTATTTGTTGTGTTTCCGGCATGCAATGTTGTTGGAACAACTGTTGTTCCATGCTCTGGGTTTTCCATCGCTGCAATTGCCAAAACTGCGTGAGCAATTTCAGTTGTTGCATTAACGCCTTTTTCTGGTTCTAGGCCAGCGTGGGAAGCCTTGCCATGAATCTTGACTTGGTACATCGCTGTACCTTTTCTTCCAGTCTTAACTTTTCCATCTAAAGTTGCTTCTAAAACTAAAACAGCTTTGGCCTTTGCTGAAATCTCTTTAATGAACTCTTTACTAGTTGCACTGCCTGTTTCTTCATCTGTTGTTGCAACCAGTGCAGCGTTGCCAGTGATTCCCTTCATTGCATACAAAGCTTGAATAAATCCAGCTTTCATATCGAAAACTCCGGGGCCACGTGCTGCTGTGCCTTCTACTTGCCACAAAGGTTGAAATGAACCTTTTGGCCAAACTGTGTCTAGGTGTGCAAGTACAACAACTTCAGGAGTTGTAGAACCCCACCAAAAAACTGGACGTCCATTAACTTCACGAATTTCGGCAGGTTTTCCTAGAACACGGGTAGCAATCTCATTTGCTAATGCGATGACATCGCGGCATGCCTGAAGATCTTCAGTTGGTGATTCCAACTTAACTAACGCTTCGAGGTCGGCCAACATGGGATAAGTCTATAGCGGTGCTACGCCGGTGATACGTGGAATTCTGAAGGATTGCACCTCTCCCGTTGCATGGTCCTTGGCAATTAAGGCTCCAGCGCTTATTCGGATGGGATCAATGATTCGATGCGTTACTCCGCCGTTGTTATCGGCATAGCCAATAGATAGCGTTTTTTCATCGGTGATGTATTGATTGAGAATTTCCATAGTTTCATTAGCGGTGGTGCGCGGCAACTGTCCTAATGCTTCACTTGCAACTTGGCGAAGCTTTGATTGACGGTGTGTAGATTTTTCTCCGGTTCGCAAAACTCTGATTGCAGCGCTGATCACATCTGGTGTTGGCGTTTCTATCTCACCAATAATTCGTGGAGGCCTTGGCTTTGCAATTGATCGGTTGGATCTAGGTCCAGTTAACATCATTCCATTTGCTGATTCTCCGGCAGGTAAATAACCAGCTTCTCGCAACACTCGCATTGCATCAGTTGCATCCATGTCGCAAATAACAACTTCTGGTGCAATACGACGTAAAGACAAAATTTCTAACTTTTTATCATTCATGATTTGAGAAATCAAAGCAGTGTCTTCACATCGAATAAATGATGATGTGTTACCAACACGAAGTTTTCCGTGCTTCTTGGCAACATCTGCAATCAAATATTCAAGTGGCTGTGGCATCGGAGTTTTCGAAGTCTTAGTAAGAAAACTCTTGATCTCATCACCCGTTTTGCCATGATCTAAGGCTCTGCGAATTGTCGCTTCTGTGAATCGATAAACTGTTGCGCCACCACGACTTTCGATCTCAGCCATCATTGCAAGCGCTTGAGAAATCTCATGTTCTAAGGGTCCTGGTGCAATTGCAGTGTTATCACTTTGAATCAAAATGTGATCAACCGTCTTTGGAAGATCCTCATTAATCGAACTCAGATCGTCACCATTGAGAAATTCCACACCAAACTTTGAAATTGCTCCTTGCCCAGTGATTCCAAGCCATTCAGCTTCTCGCAGCGTCCATTCGGCTAACTCTTCTTGCAAGGATGAGTTTCTACGCACAGGAGCTCGCCAAGAAATAACTTCTTTGAAGCTCTTCCAATCTGGTGCAATCCCGGCGTTTTCACGCAAGAGATTTAAGGTCAAAGCGCGTACACGCGCGGCATTGACTCGATCTAGTTCTGGGCCAAGTGCTGCCACATTTTTGGCTTCTGCTCGACCAACTAATCCACTGACGCGTGAAGTAATCAACCATTGTGATGCCAACATTTGCCAACGATCAGCTGGAGTCTGCATTAACCAGATATCAAATTTATTGCTTGGCAAGATTCGCTCATCGGCATCAATGCTTACAAGAGATGCCAGATATGCAAGTTCTGCAATAAATGCCGTGCATGATTCATCAACGCCTAAGTGTGTTGAGATTATCTTTAGATCTCGAACGCCAAGACCGCCAGCTCTTAAAGCATCTGCAGGTTCATCAGCCCAGAAATTAAGTAACTCTTCAACCCAACGAAGCACCGTTGAAATATTTGCAATCGCTGCAAGGTTTACTTGTTTTTCATCTCGTTTGCTACCAATCAACTTTGGCTGATTCACAAATCGTTCTTTATGGACTTTGCCGCCACGAAGATGAATTGCAACTTCTCGCGTCAAAATTACGGTTCGTTGATCAAGTGGAACTAGAAACTTGTTTTCCAAAAGCCATGCAACACCAGGACCTGGATTCTTTATGTCTCCAACACTTCCGCGAGGTGGTCCCCACACCAAACGATCTAGAACCTTCTTTGCATCCGCTGGTGCATCATCAAGATCGCTTAATTTCAGTTTGGCTAAAGATGCTGGTCCAAGCCCAGCTGGTTCTGCGCCCATTACTTCGCGCAATTGAGTTGGTAAACGCATTCCATCGTCAGATGGATAAATCAAACCAATCATCACTAGTTCAGCTAGTGCGATTTTTGCTTCTTTTTCAGTTAAAGCAACAACCTGCTTTTCAGTGAAAGGTTCATTTAATGATGCTGAAGCTTCTAAAACTTGGTACTGCCATTGGTTAAGTGAATCAATTGCACGTGCCAGGCTTGGCGCAGAACAGGCACGCACTGCAAGCGATGCAATGTCTGCAGGTACAGGGGTGATTAAGTCAGGACGTGCATTAAAAAGATTTAGGAAGGCAGCATCATCAACACTACGTAGGTAGTCGGAGAAGGAGCGCATTTCCATAACTTGCCTACATTACTGGGATATCGGCTCTTCTTGTTAATTAGCCTCTACGTCTACGCGGGGTAAGCCAGGTTCCAAGAGCGGCTAGGCGAACAACAAGTGGGGAGATGGCTTTAACAATAAAACGTGCTTTACGAAAATCATGAATCGGCCAACCTTCGGCCATTGCACGCAAACTAAGCAGGGCATCAGGATTGATTGCAGATGGATACCCCACGCATTGCAAGAGCGGAAGATCATTATTGCTATCTGAAAAAGCTAAACACTCTTTCAAATCAAATCCTTTTTCTTTTGAAAGTTGCGTAACGGCGACAGCTTTTTCTTTTCCATGTAACAAGGCACCGTTCATGCGGCCTGTGTAAATTCCATCGCTAATTTCTGCCTTGCTTCCAAGTGCGCCAGTTAAACCTAATCTGTTTGCAATAAGCACTGCCATGTCTTCGGGAGCAGCGGTGACTAAATAAACTTCGATACCTTCAGCAACTAACGATTGCGCGATATCAATTGTTCCTTGCCACATAGCGGGTGAAACAAATTCATCATAAATTTCTTGAGCAATTGCTTCAATGTCTTTAACGTTATGGCCACCAATGAAATCTGTGGCAGCATCCTGAAATCTTTGGATCTCATCAGTATTTTCTTTACCCGTTAAGCGAAATCTCAGGTTGGCTAAAACAAATCGAGAGATATCCTTCTTGGTGAAGTAACCACGCTGGTACATACCTCGCCCTAAAAAGTAAATTACTGAGCCGCGGATAAGCGTGTTATCGACATCGAAGAAGGCAGCCCGTTTGCTTGTGAGTGCCATGTCACTACCTTAGCGAGAGAAGTGCTTTAGGGACGCTTTATGCTTTACCAATGAGTTCAACGGTGCATGTAGTTCGCCATGGAGAAGTCCACAATCCTGACAAGATTTTGTATGGGCGCCAGCCTGGTTGGAGATTATCTGACCGCGGGCAAGAGATGGCACGAACAATTGGTGAATGGTCGAAAGCGCTAGATCTTGGCGCACTTCACGTCTCACCCCTACAACGTGCACAAGAAACCGCTGCACCTATTGCCGCTGCTCACAAAATTGCAATCACAACTGATGATCGTTTGATTGAAGCTGCAAATGTTTTTGAAGGTAAACCATTTGGTGTTGGAGATGGAGTATTGCGTCATCCGGCAGCGTGGAAGCACTTATGGAATCCATGGAAACCATCGTGGGGAGAGCCATACGAAGAACAAATTAGTCGCATGCTTGCAGCAATTTTTGCCGCGAATAAAGCTGCAAATGGGAAAGATGCAATTTGTGTTTCACACCAGTTACCAATTTGGATTCTAAGAAGCGCAATCGAAAATCGTCGGTTGCTGCATGATCCTCGCAAGCGCGAGTGCTCGTTGGCTTCAGTCACGAGTATCCACTTTGATGACGAGGGAATGATTTCTGGACTTACATATTCCGAACCTGCTGGTCACTTACTGCCTGAGAAGAAGTAATGAAAAAATTCGCCGCATTCATTCTGCTCGCATTTGCGTTAACAGCATGTAGCGGCGGCGGAAGTTCAACTTCTGAAGAAAGTTTTGTTTCAGGAGACGGTTCCACAACATTTATCAAGATTTCAGATCGAAAGATTGCACCGGCAATTACCGGCATGACATTGTCCGGCGAGAACTACACATATCAAAAAGATCGTGTTGCGGTAGTCAATGTTTGGGCATCATGGTGTTCACCGTGTCGCGCAGAAGCCCCAACTTTGGTTGCTTTGGCAAATAAATACACAGATGTTGCTTTCATTGGAATATTAACTCGCGACAATCCAGCCAATGCCGAAGCCTTTGAGCGCCGATTCAAGATTCCATACCCAACAGTTATTGATGACTCAATTCTGCTTGGTTTTAAAGGCTCTTTACCGGCCAATGCGATTCCTACAACAGTCATTCTGGATAAATCAGGGTTTGTCGCTGCCAGAATTTCTGGCGTTGTTACTGTCGCATCACTTTCGGAACTCATTGAAAAGGTCTCGGCAGAATGAGAGAGTTTTTCGTTGAGCAAATCTTTTCAGGATTCGTAGTCACAGCTTTCCCCTTCGCATTCATTGCTGGCGTGATTTCGTTTCTTTCTCCTTGTGTTTTGCCATTAGTGCCGGGTTATCTATCTTTTGCCGCAGGATTTTCGGCTAGCCGTGGCAAGGTATTGCTTGGCTCAATCTTGTTTGTTCTAGGTTTTAGCTTGGTATTTGTTTCATATGGCGCAGTTTTCGGTGGGTTAGGTAATCAACTTTCTGCAAATGAAGAATTGATTTCCAGAATTTTAGGTATCTTGACGATATTTCTGGGCTTTGTTTTTTATGGCCGCTTTCCATTTTCACCAACGATTCGTCCAAAGATGCGGACAACTGGTGGGTTACTAGGTGCGCCGATGCTAGGCATTCTCTTTGGAATTGGTTGGACACCTTGTATTGGACCCGCGCTTGCCGCTGTGCAAACTTTGGCATTTCAAGAATCAAGTGCGGTTCGAGGAGCCATTTTGTCCTTTGGTTATTGTCTAGGTTTAGGTTTGCCTTTTATTTTGTCAGGTTTGTCCTTAGATAAGTCGGCAAAAATTCGTTCACTGATTTATCGTCGCGGTGATGTAATCTCAAAAATCGGCGGAATCTTCCTAATTACAATTGGATTAATGCAAGTCTTAGGTTTTTGGAGTCAGATAATGAACTCATTGCGTTCTGTAATCTCTGACTTTATTCCGGTGATCTAATGAGCCAGCAAACTCAAATTCCAGAGCTCGACAATATTGGCTTACTGCGCTTTGCTTGGAGACAGTTAACAAGTATGCGCACGGCATTAATCCTGCTTCTTTTGACGGGAATCGCTGCAATTCCGGGATCATTGTTTCCACAGAGAACTCAAAACCCGCTTCAGGTCGGCCAATACTTCAAAGATTCACCAGAACAAGCACGCTGGATGGATCGTTTTTATTTGTTTGATGTCTATGGATCACCATGGTTTAGCGCGATCTATATTTTGCTTTTCATTTCACTTATTGGATGTGTACTTCCACGCACATTTGAACATCTCAAGGCTGCGCGAGCTTTACCACCGTCGACACCAAAGAATTTGTCTCGCTTAGAACATCATGAATCATGGAGCCCTCAGGGCAATGAACTTGAGCTAGCGCGAGAGTGGTTTAAGTCAAAGCGCTTTAGAGTGCTAGAAGCAAATGGCTCGATCTCGGCTGAAAAAGGTTTTCTTCGCGAGACCGGAAATCTTTTCTTTCACTTAGCTCTTATCTTGATTCTTTTGGGAATTAGCTTTAGCTCACTCTTTGGAATGCGCGGTGAAGCAATTATTAACGTGGGCGAGCGATTTGTTAATACTTCAACTAGTTACGACACCTTGATTCGCGGAAAACTGTTTCAGGATTCAAGCATTCCTACATTTATGTTGACTGCCGATCGATTTGAAGCACAGTACAACCTTGAAACAAGTGCGCCAGAAGATTACACACTTGATGTTTCTATACTTAAAGACGGTGCTACGAAGATAGAAAAGAAAACAATCAAGGTAAATAAACCAATGACTATTGGAATGACACGTGTCTACTTACAAGCAAATGGTTATGCACCTGTAGTAACTGTCCGAGATTCCAAAGGTGATGTTGCATTCCAGGGACCAGTAACTTTTCTTCCACAAGATGCAAACCTTCGGTCAATCGGTGCGATCAAAGTTCCTGATGCTGATCCACAAGTTGGATTCTTAGGATCATTTCTTCCAACCTATGTCCGCGATGGCGCAAATGGAGGAGCAAGTGCATTTCCAAAAGCGCTAAACCCACGTCTCTTGCTTGCGGTGTGGAGTGGTGATTTAGGTCTGGACTCAGGAATTCCACAATCTGTCTATCGAATTGATACATCAGAGATGACGCAAATAGGTCTTAAAGGCTTAAAGCCAGGAGAGAGTTATAGCTACGAAGGTGGTTCAATAACTTTTGAAGGTTACGTGCAATGGGTCAACCTTAACTTTGTTGCAGATCCCGGAAAGCACCTTGCTTTACTTGGAGGTATTGTTGCCATCCTTGGATTGCTAGCTTCTTTGTTTACTCGTAGACGGCGTATTTGGATTCGAGTAGAAGATCGTGTCGAAGTGGCGGGATTAGCAAAGAATGCCGCTCCGGGCTTAGAAGTTGAAATGAAAGAGTTTGTAAGAATGTTAAAGGGAGAGAAGTAGATGTCACGTTCATGGGCTCTTGCATCAAATTATTTGGTGTATTCGGCGATGGCTGTCTATGCGATCTCATTCTTGGCACACCTCGTAGAAACTGCATGGGCGGTTAAAGTTCCTAGCGGTAAAGATTCAGTATTGGATTACAAACGAACTGAAAAAGTTGCTCGCGTCGCAACTGCGATGATGATTTTAGGATTTCTACTTCTGTTTGCCGGTGTTATTGCACGTGGAATTTCAGCGGGCAGAGTGCCTTGGGGAAACATGTATGAGTTTTCAATCACCGGAGCACTTGCTTTTTCAGGTGCATATCTGATTGCGTTGCGAAAGTATGATCTTCGTTGGTTGGGTTTACTTGTTTCCGTTTCAGTTCTTTTGACAATTGGAACCGCAATTACTGTTCTGTATGTTCCGAGCGCCCCATTGGTACCTGCACTAAAGTCTGAATGGCTAGTTATTCACGTTTCTGCAGCAATTATTTCAGGTGGCGTTTTCTTGCTTTCAAATGTGATCGCTTCTGCGTATTTGTATTTGGATCGCATGGAGCAAAAAGGTGAGCGAGCAGCTTGGGCTAAACGTTTGCCAGATTTAGAAACTTTAGATCTGCTGTCATATCGACTAGTGGCTTTTGTATTCCCACTATGGACATTTTCAGTTATCGCAGGTGCGATTTGGGCTGAAAGTGCATGGGGACGTTATTGGGGTTGGGATCCAAAAGAAACGTGGGCATTTATTACCTGGGTTGCATATGCCGCGTACTTACACGCTCGCGTAACTATTGGTTGGCGTGGTCGACGCGCAGCATGGTTGTGCTTGTTTGCTGGCTCAACGTTTTTGTTCAACTACGTCTACATAAATATTTGGGGAACTGGAAAGCACACGTATTCGGGGCTCTAGAGCTTCCTTAAGAAATCTGGATCATCATCAGGTGGAATTATGCGGCGCTTAGGAGCTTTACCTCTTTTTGGTTTGTTTCTACCAGCGACTAGATAAGCGATCGGCCCAATAGCCACAGCTTGTGGTCCCAACAGAATAATAATTAGAAGCCAGCCCCACTTAGGCAAGTTTTTAACCTGAGATTCATCGGCGCGGGCACAATCAATCAAGGCATAGATTGTTAATCCAAAAAATAGCACCAAAGGGATGATCCGGGTCATGTGCTTATTGTATCCCTAAGCCAGTAGCAAACAAGATGGCAAAAATCATTTGCAGTTTTCCGGTTTTACCCAGAACTGGAATCAGATCCTTACCTGAAATGCCACTTAAAACTTGCCTTGAAATTGAATAACTCATTGGCAGTGCCAGCAAAGTAATTAGCGTAGAAGGAATCAAAGTAGCAATAGCGGCGATGTGAGCAAGCATCAGTAGCCCCACATACATTAATCGAGCTTTACGATCGCCAATCCGAACAGCAACAGTTAACTTTCCTGCCAACTGATCCTTTGGTCTATCCCGAAGATTGTTCACAGCAAGAATCGCGCATGACAGTGCGCCCATAGGAATAGAGACGATAAAGCTTAAGAAAGTTATTGCTTCAGTTTGTGCGTAGTAAGTTCCCATGGTTGCGATAACGCCAAAGAATAGAAATACGGATAACTCGCCTAGACCTCGGTAGCCATAAGGGTTTTTGCCTCCGGTGTATCCCCAAGCAGCTGCAATAGAGATGACACCAACAAGAATAAGCACCGGTGAGGTCAAGATTGCTAACCAAGTGCCGGCAATACTGGCGATTGCAAAAGAGATAAAAGCTGCGTACTTAACTGATTTAGCGGTGGCCATTCCGCTTGCAACTAAACGAACGGGACCAACACGATCTGAATCTGTTCCCTTAACTCCATCGCTGTAATCGTTGGCAAAGTTCACACCAATTTGTAGCCACACTGCCACCTTTAGCGCCAGCAGTGCACGAAGCCAGTCGATATCGCTTTCGACTAAAGCTAGAGCTACAAGGACAGGTGCAACAGCAGCGGCAAGTGTGCGCGGCCTGGCACCCAAGATCCATTTATTCACTGCTTACTCCTTGAGCCAATTTTTTGCGGTCAATTTTCCCGATACCAAGCAAGGGTAGCGAGTTCATGAAATGAATGCCTTTTGGTTTTGCGAAAACACCTATCTTACTAACGAGAATTGATTCGATGCTGTCCTTGTCTACGTCCCCGACAATTGCAAGGTGCAGAGTTTGCCCCCATTGAGCATCAGCTATAGAAAACGCTGCAGCTTGAATGGATGGAAAGTGTTCATTCAAAATGCTTTCAACGTTGTTAAGGGAAAGGTTTTCGCCTCCAGTGATTATTACATCATCTGCTCTACCAACTACAGATAACTTTTCGTCAATGAATTCACCTAAATCGTTGGTCTCAAACCAGCCATCCTTTAAATCAAGATTAAGCGCAAGGACTTCTCCTTGGATGTAAATGATTCCACCCCGGATTTCAACATTTACACCATCTAAAATCTGACCGTTATAAACACAGCCACCAGATGTTTCACTCATTCCGTACGTTGTAACAATATTTATTCCTGCTGCTGTTGCTTGGTTGTGCATGCCAGCAGAAAGGGCGGCTCCGCCAACAAGAACTTTCTGTGCACTTTGCAAATGCTCTAGTAATGCTTGGTCCCCATTTAATGCTTTGAAAAGTTGAGTTGGAACAATTGCGGTGAAATCAACGCGAGGATATTTACCACCATGGTTTCGTAGATCAACAGGGATTGTTCCTAATTCAAATGCACGAATAAAAACGTTAACCGCTGCCACATGAGTTAACGGCAAGAGCAAAGACCAAGTGTCTCCAGGCTTTGCTCCGAGAAATTTGTTTGATGCTCTGGCCGATGCCAAGAGCGCACCTGCTGAAAGTGAGATTTCCTTTGGGGTACCTGTAGTTCCAGATGTTCCAATGATTATCGCTGCCCGTGATTGTGCGAACTCGGAGGCAATCTCACCGAAACCGAGGGTGGGTCCAGCGCCTGCGAGAGCTGCTGTGATGTCCCTCGCTAATTGAGGAGTTTCGCATGCAGGGCTTACCCGCAGAATTTTTCGTTGTGACGAGATATCCATTGCCGTCGTAGGCTATCGCTAGCAACGACGATGGGGGAAATGTGAGCAAGCCGATCAAGCGCGAATTTGGTAGCCGTGAGATTCCACAATGGGTGACCGCACCTGGCGGAGAAGATTTCGTAGATATTAGATATCAAATGGGCGATGGAATTGCCAAGATCACCATCAACCGACCACAGGTTCGCAACGCATTTCGTCCTCAAACAATCATTGAGTTAATCGAAGCCTTCAATTTGGCTCGTGACAATGAAGAAGTCGGCGTGATTATCTTTACCGGCGAAGGTACTGAAGCTTTTTGTTCTGGTGGAGACATCAGTGTTCGCGGTGATGATGGTTATTTGGGTGAAGACAAGTTGGCGAAAAAAGGAATTGGTCGCCTCAATGTTTTAGATCTTCAAGTACAAATTCGTCGCACGCCTAAACCAATTGTTGCGATGGTTGCCGGTTGGGCAATTGGTGGCGGTCATGTGTTGCACGTTGTATGTGACTTAACGGTTGCAGCAGATAATGCAAAGTTTGGTCAGACAGGTCCAATGGTGGGCTCATTCGATGGTGGTTACGGAGCTGGCTTACTGGCCGAACATGTTGGCCAAAAAAAGGCGCGTGAAATTTGGTTTATGACCCGCGAATACAACGCGCAAGAAGCTTTAGATATGGGATTAGTAAACACAGTTGTTCCGGTTGCAGAACTTGAAGCTGAAACAGTGTCGTGGTGCCGCGAAATGCTTCGCAATTCACCAATGGCGCTGCGTCTACTAAAGGCTAGCTTGAACGCTGCCACAGATGGTTTAGCTGGTGTTCAGCAATTAGCTGGCGATGCAACGCTTCTGTTTTACATGACAGAAGAAGGTCAAGAAGGTCGCGATGCTTATCAGCAGAAGCGAAAGCCTGACTTCGGGAAATTCCCAAAGCGCCCTTAATTTATGGATCAACAACTTCTGGATAGCCTGCGCGTAATCGCGCTGCCGATGAAAACTAAATTTCGAGGCATCTCTGTTCGCGAAGTTTCATTAATTAAAGGTTCACATGGATGGGGAGAGTTTTCTCCCTTTCTGGAATACGACGATACCGAAGCTGCGCCATGGCTTGCCAGCGCAATTGAGGCGGCAACCACGCCAAAGCCCCAGCTATATCGCTCATCGGTAGCGATTAATGGAACTATTCCGGCGCTCAATGATCCAGAGGCACTGAAAGCAATTGTTAATTCTTTTCCTGGAGTGAACACTTTTAAAATAAAAGTGGGCAACAATCTTGTTGAAGATTTGGCTCGAGTTAATGTTATTCGCCAGTTGCGACCTAATGCGAAAGTACGAATTGATGTCAATGGACTTTGGAGCGTTGCACAAGCTGAAGAATTCTTAAGTTCAGTGGGCGAAGTTGAATATGTCGAACAACCATGTGCAACGCTTGAAGAATTACGCGAATTAAAAGCACGTACTTCGGTCAAGATCGTGGGCGATGAAATTCTTCGTAAAGCATCCAACCCATTTGAAATTGATTTGTCGGGTGCAATTGATTTCTTGATGCTCAAAGTTCAACCGTTAGGTGGAATCAAACGCGCACATGCTCTTGCCGAACATCACAAGTTACCCATTGTTGTATCAAGTGCACTTGAAAGTGCGGTGGGAATCAATTATGGATTAATGCTTGCTGCCTCTTTCGAGAAAATGAACTTTGATTGTGGCCTTGGTACAGGTTCATTGCTCGCAGCTGATGTGGCTCACTTGCCGATTGTTGATGGAAAAATTGAAATTTCAGAGTTTGAACCACAGTTAGACGGATTAGATGTGGCACCAGAACGTTTCGAATGGTGGAAGAATCGGATCATGAGAACCGCGGAGCTCTTGCAATGAATAATTCAACTTCATTAGCCCGCGTTGTCGTACGCCAGATAATTGAATCCGGAATTACAGATGTTGTGATTTCTCCTGGATCGCGTAACGCGCCTTTATCACTGGCTTTTTTCGCAGCTGCTGAACAAAAATTGATCAAAATTCATGTTCGTATTGATGAGCGCACTGCTGCCTTTTTTGCTTTAGGAATCATTAAAGCTACTGGCCGACCTGTTGCAGTTGTCTGCACTAGCGGCACAGCAGTGGCTAACTATCACCCAGCAGTTCTTGAAGCCCATCACACAAATACACCATTGCTTGTTTTAACTGCTGACCGTCCAGCTATGTTGCGCAGAACAGGTGCGAACCAAACAACAGAGCAAGCTCGCATATTTGGCAAAGCGGTCCGATATTTTGCAGATGTTGATGGTCCAGTTTTTCCGATGGAACTACCTCTGGATAGTTTGCGCCTTGGTCCAGTGCACTTAAATCTTCAATTTGATGAACCTTTGCTTCCGGATGATTCAACGGATTGGGTCTCTGAAATCATTGTTGCTCCAAAGCATTTTGAGAATCGGAGCAAGAAAGGCACGTTGCGTTTAGTCGGGGCACGTGGCGTTGTTGTAATTGGTCACGACCGTGCTGGATTATCAGTAGAAGAAATCACCAAATTCACCAAAACTATTGGCTGGCCGGTTATTGCCGAAGATCCTTTGTCATTTCCCGATGCAGTCGCCCATGCTTCTGTTTTCTTAACATCTCAAGAAATTAGAAGTACCTTGATTCCACAATCCGTTTTGGTAATTGGCCGAACCACACTTTCACGTTCAATAAATGCATTTATCAAATCAAGTCCCATCACATACGTTGTAGATCCTCGTACAGCAACGGTCGATACCGATCGCCAGGCGGATCGCGTTTTCACCGCGCTTCCAGAATTGCAAGGAGTTATTCAATCCGATGAATGGATTGCAACCTGGAACAAAGTTTCTGAGCGGACCAAAAAACTGGTTTCAGCTCTTGATGGCTGGAATGAAGCGGTAATTGCGCGAACAATCGCCGCAGCAATCCCTGATGAAACCGCGCTATTTGTTTCATCTTCTAGACCAATTCGGGATCTTGAAGGTTTTGCCGTTCCTCGCGCAGGAGTTCACACCTATGCCAACCGAGGTCTAGCTGGAATTGATGGAAATATCTCTACCGCACTAGGTATTGCTTATTCACACAAAGCAACGATTGCAATTTTGGGCGATCTTTCATTCTTGTATGACTTAACTGGTTTGATTAATAAAGAAGAAATTAATTGCAAGATAATTGTGATCAATAATGATGGCGGTGGAATTTTCTCAACTTTGCCGCAACGAGGATCACATGGCTTTGAAACGGTCTTTGGAACTCCACATGGACTAAATCCAGCAGAAATTGCTAAGTCAATGGGAATATCTGCACGATCAATTTCAAGCATCAAAGAATTAGAAGCCGAAGTCAAAGCTCCAATTTCTGGAATCAGTGTTGTTGTGTGTGATGTTCCAAATCGAGAAAGCAATGCTGACAACTTAAAAGCAATTTATGAATCTCTAAAGTCCTTCTAAAGACACAGTTCTATGTAAGTGCGCTGCGCATAGGAGCAAACTTTGCATGTGTTTCAGCCAGTTCGATTTCAGGATCTGATCCATCTACGATTCCGCATCCTGCAAAAATTCGAATCGAATCTCCATTAATCTGCCCGCAACGTAATGCGATTCCAAGTTCGCCGTCACCTGCAGCATCAATCCAACCAACTGGCCCTGCATAACGACCTCTGGACATTCCCTCAATTTCAGCGATCAACTTGGCAGCTTGCGGGCGAGGAGTTCCACATACAGCAGCAGATGGATGAAGTTGTTCCAAGATTGTAAAAGCATCAACATGTGAAAGTGTTTCAACTAAAGCGCCAGTTACATCTGTTGCAAGGTGCATGACATTTGCAAGGTGCAAAACAAATGGTGATTCTGGAACATTTGTAGAAGAACAAAACGGTTCGATGGCATCTGCAACTGAGCGGACTGCGTATTCGTGTTCTGCAAGATCTTTTGAAGAACGAGCGAGCGAGCCTGCTAGAGCAAGATCTTTCGCATCATCGCCGGTCTTACTAATTGTTCCTGCAAGAACGCGTGATGTGATCATTCCTCGTGAAAGGCGTAGCAATAACTCGGGAGTTGCTCCAACTAATCCCGAGATCGCAAATTTCCAGGTTGTTGGGTATTCCAAAGCAAGTTTGTTCAAGATAGAACGCGGATCGATTGCTTTGTTTGATGATGCTGTTATGTCACGTGCAAGTACAACTTTGTCTAAGTCGCCCCGCTGAATACGAGACACCGCCGTAGCAACTCTTTCTTTCCATAAATCATTAGCTTGGGGATGTTCATCCCATTTCATTTCACCGTTAGAAAAGTGATCGGGTGTAGTTTTCAATTCAGGTTGTGAATCAGAACCGATCCAAGTAATCCATGATTTGCCACTCTTTGTTCCAACAACAACCTGAGGAATTACAAGAACGGAAACATCTTCAGGTGCAAAAGAAAAAGACGCAAACAAAACTGGACCTGTGCCACTTCCGTGCACTGTGTTGTTAACAGTTAACTTTTCTAACTGTTTTTCCCACCAATGACGTGCTTCAGCAAATCTATGTGGGCCACTAACCGTTGTTGTTGCATACGTTCCCCAACCAACTAAACCTTCACCACTTCGCACCCATGCAAGAGGTTGGGTATCTGGAAGTAAATCCAACAACGGCAAATGCTCGCCAAGGCGGGTTGTTGTTACCGGAACCAGTTGAACCATCGGGGAAGAGCTCTCCTCTAAATCGTGCCTTTGTTGTAGTGGCGTTGAGTTGTGGATGAGCCTACTTCAAGGGAGAATATGTGCATGTCCCGCGCTAATCTGAACAAAGATCCCGATGAAGTCGCGGCTATGTTTGATGGAGTCGCCAAGCGATACGACCTCGTTAATGATCTTTTGAGTTTGGGCCGCACTAAGGCCTGGCGTAAGGCGGCAACAAAAATCATCGCACCGGCACCTGGAATGGTGATCCTGGATTTGGCGGCAGGACCTGGATCTTCATCAGAGCCCTTGTTTAAGGCAGGGGCCACCGTTTTTGCCACAGATTTCAGCGAGGGAATGTTGGCCCAGGGCCGAAAAGCCCGCCCGTATCTGAACTTTTCCAAGGCCGATGCCCTCAATCTGCCCTTCGAGGCAGACAGATTTGATGTTGTCACCATTTCATATGGCCTGCGAAACACCGCTGATTTCGACAAAGCGCTCGCCGAGGCCCGACGGGTCACAAAACCAGGCGGACGGATGGTGGTCGTCGAGTTCAGCCACCCAACCTGGCGCCCTTTCCGCACCATCTATACCGAATACCTGATGCGCCTGCTGCCTGCCATTGCCAAGCGGACCGCATCGAACCCAGATGCCTACGTTTATTTGGCCGAATCCATCCGGGCCTGGCCAGATCAGGCGGGATTGGCCGCCCATATGGAAAAGGCGGGCTGGAGCCAGGTCACCTGGAAAAACCTGACTTTCGGTGTTGTTGCAGTTCACAGCGGGATTAAGGGCTAGCGGTCGAGGGCATACGCCTTTCCACCTTAGGATTTCGACCGTGATATCCACATCCAATCCATACATCCCAATCATGGTGATAGGGGCGATCGGGCTTGGCTTCGCAGTTTTCTCAGTTGTTGCCGGAGCCCTAACAGGTCCAAAGCGCTACAACCGAGCAAAGCTAGATGCATACGAATGTGGAATCGAACCATCACCGCAAGCAGCTGAAGGCGGAAGATTTCCGGTTAAGTATTTCTTAACTGCAATGCTTTTTATCATTTTTGATATTGAAATTGTCTTTTTGTATCCATGGGCAGTTGCTTTTGATTCCCTTGGTTTGTTTGGTTTGATTGAAATGGTGATCTTCATTGCAACAGTTTTTGTTGCATTTGCATACGTTTGGCGCCGCGGCGGATTGGAATGGGACTAAACCATGGGTCTTGAAGAGAAAATCCCAAGTGGGTTTGTTTTAACCACTGTAGAAAAACTTGCAGGTTACATGCGCAAAAACTCGCTGTGGCCAGCAACTTTTGGTCTTGCATGTTGTGCAATTGAAATGATGGCAGTCGGATCTGCGGCTAAGTACGACATTGCTCGTTTTGGTGGCGAAGTTTTCCGCGCATCCCCACGCCAAGCAGATCTGATGATCGTTGCTGGTCGCGTTTCAAACAAAATGGCTCCAGTGCTTCGCCAGATTTATGATCAAATGTCTGCACCAAAGTGGGTTCTTGCGATGGGTGCATGTGCATCATCAGGTGGAATGTTCAATAACTATGCAATTGTGCAAGGCGTAGACCACGTTGTACCGGTTGATATTTATCTTCCAGGATGTCCACCACGTCCAGAAATGTTGCTTGATGCAATCTTGAAGTTGCACGAACAAATTAGCGATACAAAGCTTGGTGCAAACCGCGCCCAGGTCATCAAGGAAGTTGAACTTGCTGCAATGAATGCAAAGCCAACTCACGAGATGAAGGGCTTACTCGCGTAATGAGTTCTACTAATCAAGCAGATGGCATGTTCGGTGCAAAGGGCACTGGCGATACATCAGGCTACGGCGGATTAGTTCGCCAAGCAGTTAGTTTTGGCTCTTCTGAGCGTCCATACGGCTCATATTTTGATGAAGTTGCCGATGATCTTGAGCGCGCTTATCCAGAGTTTTCTGATGCAATCGAACGTGTTGTAGTTGATCGCGGCGAACTTACTCTTCATGTAAAGCGTGAAAAGTTGGTTGAAGTTTGCATGATTCTTCGTGACAAGTTGAAGTTTGAAATGTGCATGGGTGTGAATGGAGTTCACTATCCAGAACAAACTGGCCGCGAAATGCACGCTGTTTATCCACTTCTTTCAATGACAAAAAATCAGCGCATTCGTCTAGAGGTTTCTGTTCCAGATTCAGATGCACATATTCCATCTGTTGTTGAAGTATGGGCTGGAAACAATTGGCACGAGCGCGAGACATACGACATGTTCGGAATCATTTTTGATGGTCACCCAGGCTTGACTCGCATTTTGATGCCAGATGATTGGGAAGGCCACCCACAACGCAAGGATTACTCACTTGGCGGAATCGCAGTTGAGTACAAGGGCGCAACAACGCCACCTCCTAGTGAAAGAAGGAGTTACAAGTGACAACTTTTGATCCATA
>CAYMNN010000004.1:0-30322 GCA_964391815.1 uncultured Candidatus Planktophila sp. | reverse complement strand
CGAAGCATCAATGCTTGTGGATCAAACCAGCGACCTTCATACAAAAGGCGACCTAATCGGCGACCTTCGGCATGGTAATTAGCGATTGTGTCTTCGTTATGAATGGCACTAATCAAACGCTCATATGCAATAAACAGCAGCGCCATTCCTGGAGCTTCATAAATTCCACGGCTCTTTGCTTCGATAATTCTGTTTTCGATTTGATCAGCCATTCCTAAACCATGGCGACCGCCAATTGCATTGGCTTCCTTCATCAAATCAACAACATCATCAAATGACTTTCCGTTGATAGAAACCGGACGCCCTTGATTAAAGGTTATTTTTACATCTTCAGTGTCGATCTTTACCGCTGGATCCCAGAATCGAACACCCATGATTGGTTGAACAAGTTCTACAGAAGTATCAAGATTTTCTAGACTCTTTGCTTCGTGAGTTGCACCCAAAATGTTTGCATCTGTTGAGTATGCCTTCTCAGTGCTGTCTCGGTATGGAAGTCCATGTGCAACTAACCATTCAGACATTTCCTTGCGTCCACCAAGTTCGGTCACAAAAGCTTGATCAAGCCAAGGCTTGTAAATTCTTAGGTTTGGATTGGCAAGTAGGCCGTAGCGGTAAAAACGTTCGATGTCATTACCTTTGTAGGTAGATCCATCTCCCCAGATTTCAACTAAATCCTGATGCATTGCACGAACCAACATGGTTCCGGTTACTGCGCGACCCAAAGGTGTTGTGTTGAAGTACTGCTTTCCGCCAGAGCGAATATGAAAAGCTCCGCAGGCAATCGCTGCAAGACCTTCTTCAACTAGCGCATTTTTGCAATCAACTAGGCGTGAAATCTCTGCGCCGTATTCCTTTGCGCGACTTGGTACTGAATCAATATCTGGTTCGTCATATTGGCCAAGATCTGCGGTGTACGTGCAAGGAACAGCGCCCTTATCGCGCATCCAGGCAACGGCCACTGATGTATCGAGACCGCCAGAAAAAGCGATTCCAACCTTTTCACCAACTGGAAGAGATGCGAGGACCTTAGACATGCCTTAAGTCTAACGGATGTTAAGAGTAGAAAGTTTCTTCTCTAAAGCAGGCTTCACACCCCATTGAGCGGTAATTTCAAGGTATCTATCGATATCTAACTGCTCTGGCTTTGCATCAGTCTTTACTGCGCGGATCATCAAGTTACGAGGTGTGTGTTCTCCCCCGATAAATTCAATTACTTCTACTCGATACCCAACAAGTCTTAACAGTTGTGCTCTAAATGAATCAGTAAGTAAATCACCTAGACGTTCCTTCATTAACCCAAACTTTGTCAACGCTCCCCAAGGTTCAGGTGCTGTATCGATCTGCTTTTGAATATCGTGATGGCAACAAGGTGCGATTAACAAAAGCTTGGCTCCACCATTAACTGCCCAGGCAATCGCATCATCAGTTGCGGTATCGCAAGCATGTAAAGCGATCGCAATGTCTGCCGTCTCTGCCGTTGTTTTTGAGATCTCTTCTGCTTTGAAAGAGATAGTTTTTGTAATGCCAAGCTTTTGCGCAATTGCATTGTTGCGATCTCTAGATTCAGTTCGGACATCAATGCCGGTCACTACAACTGGAATCCCAGAGTTCATCAGGAACTGATGGGCTGCAAAAGTTAGATATGCATGGCCGCATCCAAGGTCGGTGATGCGCAGTGGTTGCGCCGTAGTTGGCTTATGAATTTGACCAGCATCAATTGCAGCATTTAATGCAGGTGATAACAGCCGTAAGAATTCTTCTACTTGCTTGTACTTATCTTGTCGAGAAGGCTTGATGACACCCTTGGCATCAGCGATTCCAACTTCTCGCAAGAAGGGATCATTGGAATCAAGCAATCTGTCTTTCTTTTTATCGTGGGCAAGATTTTGTTCAGAAGTGCGTTTCTCGGTGTGCACCTGTGCGTCCCCGCTCTTAGTCACTCTTATCGAATACGCCTGGCTAGTGCTTTCCACCATGATGTTTGCATATCCGCTGTCTAGAAGTTGATCCACTTCTAATGCAGTTGGCAAAAGATTCTTTGTAGTAGTCGCCCGTCCATCATTTTGCATCAACTGCAGATGTAAGACACCTTTTATCTCAACTGGGCGAATATCGATTCGTTCAAACGGCACCGTCATGTTTCTGCGGCGCCCCGATAAAACAGCGCGCACAAAGGTTGAGGTATCTAGAATCTTTGAGGCAGCTTCTTGAAAAGCCTCTTCGCGGGTAATTGGCATCTAATTAGCGAGGTGCAATTATCGCTGTGCCTTTTTCATGATCCAGAATAGTTAAGGTGTGGTTAGGCAGAGCCTTAGCAAAATCTTCGGCTAGCTTGCGCTCTCCATCACGATTTACGTCATCAATTATGACAATGGCCTTGGCTGACAACTTATCTTTAAACTCTTTCAGCGCTGGGTATCTGGCCTCTGGATTCTTAGATCCTGGCGGACCATCCACAATGAGTAAATCAATCTTCTTCAAATCCTTCAGCGTTGAAACGTCATACCAATCTGAACCATTTGCATATGGACGCAATGCAGCGATGCGAATTTCAACTCCTCGTACTTTGTGTTCTTTCAGAAGTTCGCGGGTTTTTCCGCCAAACTCTTCTGAATTATCGATGCTCACAATTTTGCGGGCTCCAGACTTTGCAGTAACAAGAGTTGATACCCCAGATCCAAGTTCCACGACAAGAGAAGGTCTATTCTTTCTAACGGTTTCAGCAATCAAAAGTAAAAGATCTGGTGATGCTGCCCAGCTGCGGGTAGATGGGATCGCAGATTTAAACTGCAGCAAGTTAGTTAACTGAATGAATGCTTCGGTCTGTCTGTATGCAGTCATCGAAATCTTTTTGTTCTCCACTGCAGCCTTATGAATTTCTCGGGAAATCTGTTCGCTCTTCTTGGAAACCTTGCCATGCAGGGCTCGCAAGGAGCGAATGCAATAAAGGGTTCCGAGCAAAATGAGTACAAGAAGGGCCAAATAAAGGAAATCCATGCGCTAAGTGTAACGGCATGAATAAACGTTATAAAAGAGAAACATACGAGGGTTACTTACATCCTTTTTACATTGATCACAGATTGTCTAATCCGTAGCCTGACACCATGAACGCCTCACCGTGGTGGAAGCAAGCAACCATCTATCAAATCTACCCACGGTCCTTTTTTGACAGTAATGGCGATGGTGAAGGCGATCTACCAGGAATTATCTCCAAGCTGCAATATGTCCAAGAACTTGGTGTTGATGCAATCTGGTTGAGTCCTTTTTATACATCACCTAATAAGGATGGTGGGTACGACGTTGCCGATCCTCGTGATGTTGATCCACGATTCGGAAATCTTGCTGATGCTAAAAAGCTCATTGAAGTCGCACACTCTTTGGGCTTAAAGGTGATAGTTGATGTTGTTCCAAATCATTTTTCCGATCAACACATTTGGTTCCAGCAAGCACTTAAAGCTGGACGCGGTTCACCTGAACGTGCTCGCTTTCATTTTCACGAGCCACGTGCCGATGGAACGCCACCAAACAATTGGATCTCACTTTTTGGCGGACCTTCATGGACACAAGTAGAAGATGGTCAATATTACCTGCACTTATTTGATTCATCACAACCAGATTTGAATTGGGACAACCCTGAAGTTGTTAGTGATTACGAAGTAACTTTGCGCTTTTGGTTAGACCTTGGTGTAGACGGTTTTAGAATTGATGTTGCACATGGCTTGGTAAAAGAAAATCTGCTCACTAACCACCCTGATCCTCAGGGAATTAGCGATGCATTGCGCCTTGATGTTTCTATGGATCCTGAAATCAGGTACGCCCTGCTTCCAACTGTGCCTTACTTTGATCGTCAAGGTGTTCATGAAATTTATCGCCAGTGGCGCAAACTTTTTGATTCCTACAAGGATCGCGAAATCATGGCTGTGGCCGAAGCCTGGGTACATCCTCCAGTAAATGCAACACGATATGTACGAAGCGATGAGCTGCATCAAGTCTTTAACTTTGATTTATTGGATGCACCTTTCAAAGCAGATTTTCTATACGGGGTTGTAACGCGATCAATTGAATTGATGGATAGCGTTGGAGCACTTCCTACGTGGGCCTTAAGTAACCATGATTCACCACGTGTTGCATCACGCATCGGTGAAGTACAAGCACGGGCAGTTGCATTATTTGTTTTAGCGCTGCCGGGTTCATGTTATGTATTTGCTGGGCAAGAATTAGGTTTACCGGATGGAGAAATTCCGGATAGTTCGCGCCAAGATCCAATTTATTTTAGAACTAAGGGTGCACAAAAAGGTCGAGATGGAGCACGAGTGCCGCTGCCTTGGAGCGGTGATTCAGCCCCGTTTGGTTTCACAAGTGGTTCACCTTGGTTGCCACTAACCGATAAGTGGAAAGATTTAACGGTTGAAAAGCAGAATGTGGATCCAAAAAGTACGCTCAATCTTTATCGCACTGCGTTAAAACTTCGCTCAGATCATCTGATTGATCAAGGAGCTATTTCATGGCTGGAATCACCAGAACACGGAACAAAGAGTGATTCATTGCTTGCAGTTCGTCGTGGAAATGTCTCCATCTATATGAATTTGTCTGATTCTGCCGTAGAAGTAGAAATAACCGGAAAGTTGCTCATTGTCAGCGCTGGAACTGTCGATGCTCGCGACGGAAAGTTAACAATTCCTGCCATTTCAACCATCTGGCTGCACCACTAACTGACAGACTACGCGGATGGAATCGACATCTACCTGGCTACTGACTATTGGAATTCTTTCTCTCGTAATTCTCTTTGACTTAATTCTTGCGATCGTTCGTCGCAATAAAGAGACAACAATTACTGAGGCCGGAATTTGGACATTTATTTATGTGTCTGCGGCGATAGTTTTTGGAATCATGCTGCCCGGCTGGACATCAGATCCAAATGCACAGAAAGAGTTCTTTGCGGGCTGGCTCACCGAGTATGCATTGTCGGTAGATAACATCTTCGTGTTTGTCATAATCCTGAGCAGATTAAAGGTGGATAGGACTAAGCAACAACTAGTTCTGCTGTTAGGAATCATCATCGCCTTGTTGCTGCGTGGTGGATTTATCGCTGCAGGTAGCGCAATCATTGAAAAATTCTCAGGCGCATTCTTTATCTTTGGTGCTTTCCTTGTGTTCACCGCTTATCGACTTCTTGTCGAAGATGATGGTGAAGAAGAATGGAAGGAAGATCGCATGATCACCTTCTTACGCTCCAAAGGTGCTACAACCTTTGTAATTGCTTTAATATCCTTAGGTTTCACCGACCTGGTCTTTGCTCTGGATTCAATTCCGGCAATCTTTGGCATTACCCGCGATCCATACATTGTCGTTTGTGCAAATATCTTTGCGTTGATGGGCCTTCGTCAGCTCTACTTCTTGTTACAAGGCTTATTGCAGCGCCTGGTCTACTTATCCAAAGGACTTTCCTTCATTTTGGCATTTATCGGGTTCAAGATGTTCCTTGAGGCTTTCCATGGCATTGGAATTCATGATTTCGCGGGCATTGAATTACCTCATGTGCCTATCGAGGTTAGCCTCTTCGTAATTGTTGCGGCGCTAACAGTGACCGCTGTAGCTAGTCTTACTGCAACGCGTAAAGATGGAAGCGAGATTATTTAAATCTCTGTTTTCATCTTTCGTAATGTAGAGCGATCGTAATCCTTCGATTTTTCATGGATCTTTCGGATCTGTAATGCAAAAGCTTTAATGGCGGTATCAAAAGCTGCTAAATCATTGAATTCTGCGGCTTCTGCTCTGATCAATGGTCCTGAACCATGTGAAGTAAGAACAACCTTGTGTTTGTGTTTGCCTTGATGAGGGTTTGCCTCGTGTAAAACTTCAACTTCGACGCGATCAATAACAACACTGAACCGCTCCATGCTGTTGAGTTTTTCAATTGCGATTTCTCGGAAATCTTCAGCTAAATCTGCATTGCGTGTATGAATTTGTATCTTCATACTAAAAGGGTAGTACTAAGACCACCGCTGTCGCTAGAGCTGCTAGTAGAAAAGATTTACCGAGAATTACAAGGGCTGTCTTTCGATCCGCAGCTCGGTCTTCCTTGCTAGCTACGCGCTTGATATCGCCCATCTTGCCGACGTTAAATGTTCCAGCAAAACCATAAGCCAAACAAAACTTAGAACGTGACTGAACAAAACCTACGGATGCAACCATCAAAGGAAAGAAAATACCTAAACGAACTTCGGTAGGCGCACCAACGGTGTTAAATGCGAGAAGAGTTGAGATAGAGAAAAACAAACCTACAAGTGCGACTAATTGCCTTCTGCGAATTTCACCTTTACCAATATTGCAGGTGCCCGGAATGTATTCGATATCAGGCATCTTCAAACTCATCTTCATCGATCCACGTGTCAGCTACTGATTCGTCTTGGTGTTCTACCCATGACAAAAATGATGCCACTGCCTGAAAGGCAAGCACAGTTACAGTCAACGCTGCAAAGGTTCGACGGATGGCTTTGAACATAGGATAAAAATACTCGCTCTTGCTTAAAAAATCTCTATAAAGAGGCCAGAGCCTGCTCTATATCCTGCCAAATGTCATCTACATGCTCGCAGCCAACAGAAAGTCGGATTAACTGTTCAGGAACAGAAGGACTTTCTCCAGCCCAACGACGGCGGCGTTCCCATAAAGATTCGACGCCACCCAGACTTGTTGCATGAGCAATCAAATGTGAAGATTCGCAAACCTTCTCAGCTTTCTCTGCATTTCCATCAATTTCAAAGGAAATGACTGCGCCAAAACCTGGATAACGAACTTTTGTCACCTTGGCGTGATTCTGTAATCGTGAAACTAAGTTTTTTGCATTTGCTTCTGCAGCTCTAAATCGAACTGGAAAAGTACGAATTCCACGAAGTGCCAGCCATGCTTCAAATGGTCCCGGAATCGAACCATTGAAACGACGTGATTCTTCTAGGCGCTTAAACAAGGCCGGGTCAGAAGTCGATAGTGAGCCAAGCACAACATCGCTGTGGCCGGCCAGAAACTTTGTAACAGAATGCATAACAATGTCAGCACCCATCGACAATGGCGTTTGAACTAATGGTGTTGCAAAGGTGTTATCTACACCTACTCCGATATTTTGTTTCTTAGCTGCAGTAATTAGTGTTGGTAGATCTGCGATATCAAGGCAAGGATTTGTTGGAGACTCTAGCCACAGCAGAGCTGCACCTTTCATGGCACTAATTACTTCTTCGGTATTTGTAACATCTACAAAACGAACGTCTAGTCGACCAGATGCATGATGTTGGTTAAGCAATCCCATGGTTCCGCTGTAACCCTGATTTGATGCAACTACAGGTGCACCGATTGGCAATATTGAAAAGACTGCGCTGATCGCCGCCATTCCAGATGAGAAGGAAAGTGTTTGTCCGCCTTCTAACTCTGAAATTGCACTTTCTAAAGCTGTCCAACTTTCATTGCCGTAACGACCATAACCAACTGGACCACCTGCATGATAAGTAGATGAAAAAACCAATGGAGGATTCAAGGAAGCATCAGGTGCAACTTCAGGACGACCTGCTGTAATCGCCGATGTTTCTGGATGAAGACTCATGTGCTCAGTCTAATTGTTAGAAAGGATTGCCATGGCCGCATTATGGCCAGGAATCCCACTAACTCCCCCGCCTCGTGCAGCACCTGCTCCACAAATGAAGATGCGAGGGTCATCAGTTTCAACACCCCATGATGCCGGCGTTCCATCTTCGCGAAAAGGCATCGATAAATCGGTGTGGAAGATATTGCCACGTGGAAGAGCGATAGCTTCTTCGATATCAAGTGGCGTCTTAACTTCGATTGCTGCGATCACATCTTCGATTGGTTCTGCCAAATAATCATTAAGGGAATCAAGTGCTGATCTAAGTGCCGCAGCTCGCGCTGCATCATTGTCGGCATCAAATAAAGATGCAGGTGTATGAAGTCCAAACAAAGTCAAAGTTTGATAACCCGCGCTCTGAAGCTCTTGGCTAAGAATTGATGGGTCGGTCAGCGTGTGGCAATACATTTCAATTGGCATTTTGGCTGGCATGACACCTGCTTGTGCTTGCTGATAAACAGTTTCGAATTGCGTAAAACTTTCATTGGCATGGAACGTTCCGGCAAATGCCAAGCGCGGATCAATTCCAGATTTCAACTTGGGCAATCGCTTGAGCAAAACATTAATCTTCATTTGAGATCCATCAAGACTTTTAGGTGCAGTGGTTGCACGCAGTTTGGCCAATACTTGTGGAGCCGCATTTGACAACAGGTATTGCCCTGTAACGGTTTCGCCATTTTCTAATTGAACAGCTACCCCAGTAGCTGAAGATGTAACCGCAGTGGCTTTAGAATTTAAAGAAATCTCCACTCCACTTTCTGTGGCAACCCGAACAAGTTCCTTTACTAATGCGCCCATTCCGCCCTTTGGAACTTTCCACTCTCCTGTTCCATTTCCAATCAAGTGATACAAAAAGCAGATGTTTGCTTGAATATCAAAGGCCGAAGCAAAGGTTCCGATTAGCGCATCTGTTAGCACTACCCCACGTACAACATCGTTCTGAAATCTTTCAGTTATAACTTTTCCGATTGGCTCTTCAACTAGATACTGCCAGGTTGCATCTAAATCAATCTGACTTTTCAATTCGCTTCGAGTTTTTAGTGGTTCGAGCAAGGTCGGCGCTATTTTCTCGGCAAACTGGGCTACTTCTGCGTAGAAATCTTGCCACGCACGTCCTTCGTTGCCAGTTGGATCAAGCTCATTGAAAGAAGCTTCGGTTTTTGAATCCCAGATGCGAGAGACATACAGACCTTTGTCGTGCCCATAAGGTGTGTAACTAGAAACTTCACGAGAGATGCATTCGAAGGAAAGACCTAAGTCGCTCACGATCTTGTCAGGTAAAAGGGCGACCAAATACGAATAACGAGAAAGGTTTGCCTCGTAATCGGGAAAAGATCGAACGCTTTGAGTAGCTCCACCTATTTCGGGATTAGCTTCAAGAATTCTTACTGATTTACCTGCGCGAGCTAAATATGTTGCAGCGACCAAGCCATTATGACCGCCACCAATTATGACGACATCATAATTCTTGCCACTCATTTAGATTGCTCGCGCGATGCGGTGAACAGCTTCAGTGACGATTGTTGGGCTTGTTGCAAAATTGAAGCGCACATACTGTGAACACTGTTTTCCGTAGATATGTCCAGCGTTGAAAGCAACTCTTCCTTTTTCAAGAAGTACTGCTGACGGATCTGCGCCTAGGTTAAGTGCTTCAAGATCTAGCCATGCCAAATAACTGTTGTTTGGAATGTGATATCGCACTGATGGAAGTTGAGAATTCAACAAATCTTTCAACATATGGCGATTGTGATCAAGATTTTCAATTACCGAATCCAGCCAAATTCCACCTTCTGCAAAAGCGATCGCCGTTGCAAATCCACCCAGTAAGGAAGCGCGGTAATGGACCGCCATAGGCATGGTTGCTAAACGTGCATTGATCGCATCATTTTGAGAAACAATGATGGCGCACTTTAAGCCAGCAATATTCCAACCTTTTGATGCTGCAGTGACAGTTACTGTTACCGATTCAGCATCTGCACCTAAACCCAACATTGGAACAAAGGTATGTTCTTTGAATGTAAGCGGGGCATGAATTTCATCGCTGATGACCAGCACGTTGTATTGTTTTGCTAAACCAACAATTCGAAGTAATTCTTCTTTTGTATAAACACGACCCAATGGATTATGCGGACTACAAAGAATGTGAACTTTTAAGCCAGATGCATAAGCTTTTTCAATTCCGCTCCAGTTGATTTCCCAAGGATTGCGGGCTTCATCACCAGTTCTTTCAAATGGAACATCCACAAGATTTAACTTGGTTTCATTGATCCAATTGTAGAAATTTTGATACACCGGCGAGCTAAGAAGAATCGAATCACCAGGTTTGGTGAAGACTCGCAATACCTCAACCACTGCAACACCAACATCAGTTGCTGCTCGAACTTGTAGAGGGTTTACTTCCCAATTCCAGCGGGTGCCTGCAAAGTAGGCAAAGCCTTGACCTAATTCAGGAATTACCCCTAGGTACCCAAGATCTGATTTTGCAACCATTTCAATCAAGAGTTCGCGAATTGGTTCGGCAACAGGAAAGTCCATTTCGGCAACAGGCAGCGGAAGAACATCGGTGGGAAAAGCACGCCACTTTTCGCTGCGGTGAGTTTGAAGCTCTGCCAAGTTAGGTGCTGAAACCGAACGATCGCTCATACTCACAAGGCTACCTCAGAGAACTTGTTCTTCGGGAGTTAATCGACGAGTTGAATTTCTAACCACGAGCGTAGTTGGCAAAACTAATGAAGGTGGATCGACTACAGGCTTACGCAATCGCTCCATGATTGACCATGCTGCCATTTCGCCCATTAATGTCACTGGCTGTTCAATTGTTGTTAGCTCTGAAAATTCTGCCATTTCATGACCGTCAAAACCAATGATTGATATGTCATCCGGTGCCTTTAAACCATGACGACGAAGCGCTTGCATAGCACCGATTGCCATTTCATCTGATTCACAAAAAATAGCGGTCGGGCGATTAGGACGAGCCAATAAATCATCCATTGCTCGTGATGCGGTGTGCATTGTGAAGTCACCATGGATTTCACGAGATGGCAGCCATTCCAAATCATTTTCTGCAAGCACTTGCATGAAACCTTTACGCCGATCCTGGGGAACAGAAAAGTTAAATGGGTCATCTGGGCGGCCAGACATTAAGCCAATCTTTTTGTGGCCTTGATTTACTAAGTGCTGCGTAGCGGTTCTAGCTCCTGCAACATCATCAATCTTGATGGATGCACATTTTTCATGGTCCATTCCAACTAGAGCAATTGGAATTCCCAGTGAAAGCATTGAATCAAACTCTTCTTCGGTAGGTGGCAGTGAAATAACAATCAGAGCATCAACACGACCCTTAAGAAGTTGATGTTGAAAAAGCCTTTCGCGGCCCTTCATTTGGCTGAAGTTGTACAAAAGTAAGTCCATACCGGCTTCGCGCAATGCTTGTTCCGCGCCGCTAATAACTTGCGAAAAATACCAACGTGAAATGTATGGCGCGACGACACCGACAGAGTTTGTTCGTCCACTCGTTACACCTTGGCGCTCAGTGTTGAGGGGGTAGTTCAACTTTTCGGCAGCAGCAATAATCTTTTCGCGAGTTTGCTGATTGACATGATGCAATCCACGTAGTGCTCTAGAAACTGTGGCGGTAGAAACACCAGCTTCTTCTGCAACCTCTTTAATGCCAGCCATTTCGCCACCTCCATCCAAACTCTGCAACAGTTTCTGCAAAAGCGCCTGCAAGAACTGTAAAAGTACGGCAAAGGGCCTGCAATTAGCAATACCACCCATCAAACAGGGGTAGATTGCAGGGCATGAGCAACCAAATTGAAACCCAGATCGATGTATCCCTTACCGAACGAAATCGCCTGACCGCTTTTTTCCGAATCATCCTTGTCGTTCCGGTATTCATCTTCGTATCCTCTTTTGCACCGTCGGTATCTTTTTCCGATGATGGCTCAGCAATTTTTGCTGGATTGCTTGCACTACCTGCAGCTTTGGCAATCATCGTTCGTCAGGTATACCCAAGTTATGTCTTAGCTTTCAACGAAGCGTTGCTATCGCTTCAAACACGCGTTGATGCCTACTTGGTTCTATTAACAGATGAGTATCCATCGATCGAAGAAAATGATGTTGTCAGCGTAACTTTCCCAGAAGTTGATGCAAAGCAACTCAATCGTTGGTTGCCATTAGTCAAGTGGCTACTAGCGTTGCCTTTGTATCTTGTTGGAATTGTTTACATTATTTATGCAGCGCTGCTAACAGTTCTTGGCTGGTTCAGCATCTTGTTTACAGGTAACTATCCAGAAGTATGTGCCGAAGGTGTTGTTGGAACAATTGCATACTGGAACCGAGTAGTTGGTTACGCCTTTTTGCTTGTCACAGACGAGTACCCAACTTTCTCCTTGTAAATCATGGCGGTTCATTCAGCGCAGAAGATGCGTCGAATAGTTGCTGAGGTCGCTCAGATTGATCCAAAATTTGCGGGCCTTATCGAGCGTCGACCTTTGTGCACGCTAGGTCGAAGTGAACCTTCAGAAACTCATTTTGAATCACTTGTAAGTTCGGTTATTTCTCAACAACTTGCAACGAAGGCTGCAGCCACAATTCATGAGCGAATTGTGCAGCTGTGCAAAGGTTCGGTAACTCCCCGCAAGATTGCAAAACTCAGTGATGAGCAGTTGCGAGAGATTGGTGTCTCAGGGGCTAAGTCCCGAACCATAAAAGGAATTGCGGCTGCGGCGTTGGACAAATCAATCCCCATTAATGAAATTGATGAGATCCACGATGATCAAGAAATATTTGATGCTTTGACTTCAATTTGGGGTGTTGGTCGCTGGACCGTTGAGATGTTCATGATGTTTCAACTTGGTCGACTTGATGTGTGGCCAACTGGAGATTTAGCAGTTCGCCGCGGTTGGGACATGATTCATAAAACAAAAGAAGAAACCACCGCAAAAGTACTGGACCTTAAGGGAGAAAAACTGCGTCCGTACCGAAGTGTTTTTGCTTGGTATTGCTATCAAGCGGTCCATGAATCAAGAGGACTGGATTACTAGCGTTCCTCTAAAACCAAAGCAACAGAGTTGATGCACCAACGCTCGTCAGTGGGTACGGCGTAACCTTCGCCCTTGAAAACATGTCCTAGGTGTGAACCGCACGCAGCGCATCGTACTTCGGTGCGAATTCGCGGTGCTAACGATCGATCTTCCAATAGTTCTACGGCATCGTTTTCAGTTGGTGCATAAAATGAAGGCCAGCCACATCCTGAATGAAACTTGGTTTCGCTTCTAAACAATTCAGCACTGCACGCTTTGCACTTGTATACGCCGATCGTTTCAGTTTCGGTGTATTCGCCAGTAAAGGCGGTTTCAGTAGCTGCTTGGCGCAAAACCGCGTAAGACAGCGGATCTACACGGCTTGCAAGTTCGGCTTCATCAATTTTTACTGGATATTCTTTTTCGCTCATGATCAGTGCACCGTTTCTGGGTATGGAACACCCGTGCTTGAATGGCAGTCATAACCATTTGGATTTTTCTGTAAATACTTTTGGTGGTATTCCTCTGCCAAGTAGTACTGGACACCTTCGGCACTTAAAATCTCGGTACAAATTCGATCCATGCCGTTCTTGGTTAGCTCTTCTTGGTAGGCAAGACATGACGCGAGCGCAACCTGCATCTGCTCATGAGTTGTTGTATAGATGGCGCTGCGATATTGAGTTCCAATATCTCCACCCTGTTGATTCAAAGATGTTGGATCATGCATCGTCCAAAACTCTTGCAATAAACGAAGATAAGAAACTTTGGTTGGATCAAAAACAACTTTCACCATTTCGGCATGTCCAGTAACTCCGGTACAGACTTGCTCATATGTTGGGTTGGGGCGAATTCCACCCATGTAACCCACACTTGTCTCAATTACGCCATCGATCTGCCAGAAGCGACGTTCTGCTCCCCAGAAACATCCAGTTGCAAAGTAAGCCGTTGAGTTCATGCGGGAATTGTCGCAGTATGCACGCTTATTCGCACCCGCTGATAACCTTCATTCTGACCCAATGAGCCCCCGTAGCTCAGGGGATAGAGCACTGCCCTCCGGAGGCAGGTGCACAGGTTCGATTCCTGTCGGGGGCACTTGAGATAGATCACCCCAATTTTGAAAACTCTTTGCCGTTCATCCTTGTATTCGTGCGTTGCACAGAGGACAATTAAGTCCTTGCACGCACAACTGTGTGTATCACAACCAAACTCTTGAATTGAGTCTTACTTCCCTAAGGAGACATGCGATGGATTGGCGTCATCAATCTGCCTGCCGCGATGAAGACCCCGAGCTTTTCTTTCCTGTAGGAAATACCGGCCCAGCCCTTACGCAAATCGAAGAAGCTAAAAAGGTTTGCCAGCGCTGCATTGTTAAAGAGCCTTGCTTGGCATGGGCCCTTGAAAGTGGACAAGACGCCGGCGTATGGGGCGGATTATCTGAAGATGAACGTCGTGCGCTTAAGCGTCGTGCAGCACGTAATCGTGCACGTTTGATGGAGCAGCAAAACCAGATTTAAAGCGGGAAGCGCAACTTAGCGTGTGTTCCCTTTTCAGTTGATTCCAGCTTCAGCTCACCTTGTAGTTCATTTTCGGTCAATGTTCTAACAATTTGTAAACCTAAATTAGATGACGTTGCTAAATCAAAGTTTGCAGGTAAGCCAACTCCATCATCAGAGATAGTGACCAAACCTTCATTGCTATAGCGCTGCAGTTCAATCTTTAACTGTGTGCCAGATTCAGAAAGCCCATGTTCTAGCGCATTATGAATAAGTTCGGTTACAACCAATGACAAGGGCGTTGCAACACGTGATTCTAACGATCCAATTTCACCGATTCTTTCAATATGTAGCTCCCCCATCCGAGGGCTGAGTTCAAGTGAATGGGTAATCAAAGAGGATAAAACTTCATCAAATGCAACCGTCGTTTTGGTGCTGTTAGACAAAGTCTCGTGGACAAGTGCGATGGATGCGATGCGACGGACGGCTTCGTCCAGGGCTGCTGCGGCAGCTGGATCTTCGATGCGACGAGATTGCAAACGCAAAAGAGCTGAAACTGTCTGAAGGTTGTTTTTCACACGATGGTGAATCTCGCGAATAGTGGCATCTTTTGTAACTAATTCGCGATCACGTCGACGCAGTTCGGTCACATTTTGAAGTAACACAATTGCACCGATCTTGTCTTTCCCAACATTAAGCGGCAGCACTAACAAATCAATTGTTGCACCTTGATTATCAATTTCAACTCTTTGCAAAATCTTTCCATTTAAGCGTGAGCGAATGCCTTCTTCATGCGGATTAAGGGATGCAGTAACAACTTGTTCAGCGATTTCACCAAGGTTTTTGCCTTCTAAATCTCCGCGCCAACCCATGCGAGAAAACGCTGACTTTGCATTAGGGCTGGCATATGAGATTGCAGAGTTTGCATCTAGACGAATCAAGCCATCGCCAACTCGAGGCACCGGCTCAAACAATGATCCAGAATCTTTGTAAGGAAAACTTCCTTCTGCAACCATTTGATACAAATGGTTTGCCAGGTCTCGATAATTTTTTTCAAGCTTGCCGGAACCACGTGATTGCTCGACGCTTCTGTGGCTAGAAATAACTGCAATAACTTGACCATCAAATGTGACCGGAATTGATTCGGACTTAACCAGCATTTCGCCTATTTTTTCCGGATCGCTGGCTCGGATGATCTCATCCCCCGAAAGGGCTTCATCGATAATTGGTTTGGAACCCCACAAGACTTCATCGCCAATAACATCATTAACAAAAACCGTTGATGTTGTTGTTGGGCGAATATGACCTACAGCGATGTGACCTGTTGGCCACATTGTGATGTCTTTGCGAATTGGAACCCACAAAATTAAATCTGCAAATGAAAGGTCTGACAGGAGCTGCCAATTAGCAACTAGAACTCGTAATCTCTCTGCTTGGTCGATAGTGATTGTTGTGCGGGCACCTAGTAACTTTTCCAGTTGGAGCATTGTTACTTCCACTCCGCCAAATGAATCTCGATTTCCTGAGTTGCAAACCAGACCAACTCATCATCACCGTGAAATGCAAGCAATGCGCACTGCAACTGATCCCATGGCAACGATGTCTTAAGAGTCATTGAATCTTCATACTTTTCAGCGATCTGCTCATCCGTGATTTCAAAAGCCAAGACAATGCCGGGGGCTTTCTCTGAAAGACGCAGCTCTAAAGCTTCTTCCCCTGCAGCAATAGATAACAAGTATTCAAGCTCTTCTTCGTCACAATCCAAATTATCTGCAACAAATGCTGGGGTTGGTGCAAATACCTCATCGGCATCAATGCTCTTTGTCAGCACAAAAGCTTCAAGATCTTTGTGGCTGATGGGAAGGTATGCACGCATTGGCCCATAGTAATAGATCTTATGAACTCATTTCTCGGGCTAATTCGGCGATCGACTTGCGCAGATGTGAGCGCTCATTGGTCTCGACCATAGTGGCAAATTCATCTTCGGCTGCCTGAACTGATCGTGTCTCTAGTTTCAAGCTTCGCACTCGAATTGGTTTAAGCCCAGTTGTCGCTGAAAGAAATCTGGCCATTTCTGCATCGCCACGTTTGCCAGCAGACTTCATATTTTGTGTAAAACTTAACTGTGCTCGTATCGAAGTTTGCTGCAACAAATCAATGACCTGTACTAATCGATGGTGGCCCAGATTATCGGCACGAGAAGTAATCATTAACTCATCTGACTGATCACAGCACCAAGTTGTCACTGTCGATGTCCATCTTCTATCTGTTAATCGATTTGAAAGACCTGAAATAGAACCAATATCAAGGACCACGCAATCAAATTCATCGGTTGCTTTATTCATGAATTGATCCAAATTAGCTGAAGTTTCTTGAGTAATTTCGATGAGTGAAAGATTGGGTGCAATTTTCTTCCATGATGTCTCATCTGAAATCTTTCGCATCGATAGCCGCGGGGCAAGAGATGGTGCGCGGAAATTTGCCTCGATGAGCAGCGTTGATTTTTCAAGCAGACTTAATTCCATAGCAAGGTTAAGTGCAATAAAAGTGCAGCCGGTATGACTGCCGGCTGAACCGATTGCAAAGACCTTTGAATTTCGAGCGCTACGTTGGGTAACTGCGCTCGTCCGAACTAACGGTGCACGTACAAATCCACGAACTAAGGAAATCAAGTCAGTGTTTACTGTGGGCAATGGATGCAAAGCTTCAAAATCACCAGGTGCAACATTAGGTATGGAAAAGCCGATTAGTTGCCTTACAACACCGGTTAGGGAATCGATCAACTTTTGATTTGCCCCAGGCAAATCTGTGCCAAAGATGAGCAAGGCGTTCTGGCAAAGTTCAGGGTTTGATTTCAGGTAGCTCTGCAGTGAACCCCAATCAATCGCTCTGAAAACGACATTCCATCCTTGTGCGTATAAAGTTCCCGCAACAAAACCTTCAGCTTCTGGGTTGGCAATTGCAGTAATGACGGTGGGCATAACAAGCTCAGACATGTGAACGAACAACTACTAGTCGACCTTGTGTCGTAGCACTTAACATACGCAGAACTTGAGTTTCTTCAATCGCAACAGTTATTGATACATCTGCCCCTAGTGAATTCTTTGAATCATCGATGCCAATCAAAGTTATTCCGCCAAGAATCAAGATTGGGTCCATGATTTCTTCACCATTGCGTGAATCAAGGACCCAATACAGATCAATTGAGTCGCCGATATTTATTCCAGAGGCAAAATCTCCTGAACGAACAGTAAGAGGAACCGCACTTGTAGCCATAGATGTTGCGGAACTACTTACATCTGCGGTCGAAATCACCTCACCGATCTGCATCCCACGTGTGACAACCAAACCAATGATTTGATCGCTTTCTCTCAAGTAATAATCGGCACTTTGCCCCAGATTTAAGTGATCAGTTGTTAAATCAGTTGAATCAATGACGTGACCAGGTGTTAACGGTAGCGCGATGACCCAATAGTCAGAACCCTTATTTGAATATGTTGAGATAAAGAATGCAGATGCAAAAGCTGCAATAATCAAAGTTATCGCTAGAGGCATACGTGCGCCATAAGAATCTTTTTTGTTTTTCATAGGGATACCCAACGGGCAAGAGCGACATTGAACTGAGGTTTATCCACAGTCAGCCAAAAGTATGAGTACATCAGAGACTTAAGGCTGAGTAAGTCTGCCTTAAAGCGCGCAACGGTAGCTCCATGACCACACAACCAGACTTTGACCATGTGCCAACTTTTACAATTACCGAATTAATTCCGCTTTCAAGTGATCCCGATGAAGATTTCTTACATCCGGTCCTTGAAATGTTTCGGCCGATTCCCCTAGTGGAAGTAATCAAGAAACCACGACTGTATTTAGTACCCAGCACCTTTGGTGAAGAGTTCGATGCAGAGTTTGCACCCCAACCCACATCTGCAGCTACCTTGCCAGAAATTGCACCATTGATTCATCAGTTCATTCATAATGTTTTGGAAATCTGGGCCGGCAGGCGTTCTTCGCAACAACTTCAGTTGTCCTGTCATTACACAATATTTTCGCAAATACAACGTGCAACTGGTTCGTTGACAGAGATTGGAAGAGTGCGCAAAACCAGAATCACTGAGCCACTAGATGGAGTATGTGAAGCAACGGTTACCGTGCGATTTGGAGATCGCTTGCGCGTTATTGCAATCAGATTTGAAGGGTTGGACGGTCGCTGGTTATGTACCTGTCTAACCCTTATCTAAATTTAAGCTGCGCCTCCGTGGCAACGCTTAAACTTTTTACCTGATCCACATGGACATGGTGCGTTTCTAGAAACTTCACCAGTTGTGCGAACTCCTGATTCATCTGCAGCTGTGTACTGCAAACCTGTCTGAGGCAATTGCTTTGACTCAAGACCTGGAGCTACAACTTGATTGCTGGCACTTTCAACAGTGACTTCGATGTTAAAGACAAAGCCTGCGATTTCTTCTTTGACAGCATCCATCATGGCTGCGAATAGATCAAAGCCTTCTTTTTGGTATTCAACCAGTGGATCGCGTTGGGCCATCGCACGAAGGCCAATTCCTTCTTGCAGATAATCCATTTCGTAAAGGTGTTCGCGCCACTTTCGATCGAGTACAGATAGCAAGACCTTGCGCTCTAGTTCGCGCATGACCTGATCACCTAAAGCTTGCTCGCGTTGGGCATATGCTGCTTCGCAATCTTCAAGAACTTGCGCAGTAATGAAATCAGCATCTAGTCCTAAACGTGAACCTGCTCTGGCTTCAAGTTCTTCGATCGTAAATGAAATTGGATAAATCGTCTTAAGCGCTGTGAACAGCGTTTCTAGATCCCAATCTTCGGCATAACCATCAGCAGTTGCCGCTGCCACGTAAGCCGACAAAGTATCTGAAACAAATAGAGCTACTTGGCTCTTGATATCAGCACCTTCTAGAACCATGCGACGCTCACCGTAGATAACAGTACGTTGGCGGTTCATGACATCGTCATACTTCAAAACGTTTTTACGCATTTCAAAGTTCTGAGCTTCTACCTGAGTTTGAGCTGACTTAATCGCATTTGAAACCATCTTGGATTCAATTGGTGCATCATCTGGAAGACCAGCTGCGGTTAAGAAGCGCTCAACAATTCCTGAATTAAATCGACGCATCAAATCATCTTGCAATGAAAGATAGAAACGTGATTCACCTGGGTCACCTTGGCGACCTGATCGACCACGAAGCTGGTTATCGATGCGGCGAGATTCGTGGCGCTCTGTTCCTAGAACATACAGTCCACCAAGTGCAACAACTTCTTCATGACCTGTTTCAACCGCTGCCTTTTGTCGTGCAATTTCTGCCGGCCATTGCTTTTCATATTCTTCGGCATTGTCTACCGGAGAGATTCCGCGACGTTGTAATTCAAAATCTGCCATGAATTCAGGGTTTCCACCCAACATAATGTCGGTACCACGGCCTGCCATATTTGTAGCAACCGTTACCGCACCCTTAACACCGGCACGTGCAATGATCGCTGCTTCGCGTTCGTGGTGCTTAGCGTTTAGAACTTCGTGAGGAACTCCGGCTTTGCGCAAAAATGCAGATAGTTCTTCAGACTTTTCAACGCTTACAGTTCCGACCAATACTGGTTGACCCTTACGGTAACGCTCGACGATATCTGCAGTTACTGCGGCAAACTTTCCGATCTCTGTTTTGTACACCAAATCAGGTGAATCAATACGCTGTGATGGGCGATTAGTTGGGATTGGTACAACACCTAGCTTATAAATCTGCTGGAATTCTGCAGCTTCGGTAGTTGCAGTACCTGTCATACCTGACAATTTGTCGTATAGACGGAAATAGTTTTGCAGCGTAATAGTTGCCAGCGTCTGGTTTTCATCCTTGATTTCAATACGCTCTTTTGCTTCTAGCGCTTGGTGCAAGCCCTCGCTGTAACGACGACCAGCAAGCATGCGGCCGGTGTGCTCATCAACAATGAGAAGCTCGCCATTCATGACTACATAATCTTTATCGCGCTTAAACAACTCTTTGGCACGGATCGCGTTGTTGAGGTATCCAATCATTGGAGTATTTGCAGCTTCGTACAGATTACCGATCTGCAATAGCTCTTCAACCTTTGTAACGCCTTCTTCTAGAATTCCTGAAGTCTTTTTCTTTTCATCTACTTCGTAGTGGACATCACGCTGAAGTTTTTGAACAAGATTTGCAAACTCGACGTACCACTTAGTGGCCTTATCTGCGGGTCCACTGATGATCAAAGGTGTACGGGCTTCATCGATCAGAATCGAGTCAACTTCATCTACTACTGCGAAGAAGTGATCGCGTTGCACGCATTCATCTAATGACCACGCCATGTTGTCACGCAGGTAATCAAAACCAAACTCGTTATTTGTTCCATATGTAATGTCGGCTAAATATGCTTCGCGTCGTTCGGCAGGTGTCATGTTGGCAAGAATTACGCCAACCTTTAAACCTAAGAAACGGTGAACACGACCCATCCATTCGCTATCGCGCTCTGCCAAATAATCATTTGTTGTAACAACGTGTACACCACGGCCAGCAAGGGCGTTGAGATACGAAGGCAGCGTTGCAACTAAAGTCTTTCCTTCACCAGTGCGCATTTCAGCGATGTTTCCGCGGTGCATCGCTGCACCACCCATGATCTGAACGTCGTAGTGACGCTGTCCTAACGTGCGTCGACCCGCTTCGCGAACAACTGCGAAAGCTTCTGGCAAGAGATCATCTAGTGATTCGCCATTTGCATAACGGCTTTGGAAAAGAGGTGTCTGTTCGCGTAGCTCGGAGTCTGACATCGCTGAAAAGCGAGCTTCTTCGGCATTGACCAAGGCAACGATCTTGGTGAGATCGCGAAGGATGCGTCCTTCGCCTGCACGCAAAATCTTGTCTACAAACGCTGGCATTGACCTCGCCTTTCGATGGAGTGGATCCCGGACTCAGAGCCTTATCGTAGAGGCTGGGCAACGCAGGCGGTAATCGCGGTTACTGAGCCAACTGCCTGAAAACCCTGCGAATTAACCGCTCTGGCAGCCTCTCGCAGGGTCGCACCCGTTGTGACGACATCATCAATCAATATCAGCTCTCCCCTGGCGCGTGAACTGAGGGAAAAGGCTCCCGCAAGATTGATGGCCCGTTCATCGCGATGCAATCCACTTTGATCTCGAACTCTTCTGGACAGTTGTAAGCAATCCAACATTGGGATTCCTGTTTGTTGTGAAATGTGTGACACCAAATCCACCACGAAACTTCTGCCGCGACGACGTTGTGATGATTTGCTGGAAGGAACTGGAACGAGACGAGAGAAAGAGTTGTTGGGAATCACTTTGTCTAAGACATGTGTGATCGCACCAATGAGTAATTCATCAGCGCCCCTTAAACCAGATTCCTTAGCTGCAAGAATTATCTTTGAAGCAGTGGGTGTGTAGAGCAAGGCCGAATGGACGGTAAGTTGATCAATTTTCGTTTTGTAATAATGCGGATGCCAACTACTTCGGCAGGCAGAACAAATGCTGGGACCTAAAGCCTGGCAGCCAAAACATCTACTGGGAAAGATTAATTGTGATAGTTCGGCAAATGCACTCACGCAGCTATCTTGGCGCGATTGCAGTAGAAAAGATTTTTTAGATAAAAGCTGTGGAAATTAGGCTTTGTAATCTTCGGGTTGTAAAGGAATAAGTCGCTGATCAATACTTTCCCACGTGTTGCGCGGAAGAGTGACGACAAAATGTGCACCTCGTCCCGGACGCCCCCAAGCTTCAAGTTCACCATTATGTAAGCGCGCATCTTCTAGAGCGATCGATAGACCTAATCCAGTTCCGCCACGAGTTCTGGCACGTGAAGGATCTGCGCGCCAGAAGCGATCAAAGACTCGAGTAAGTGCGTTTTCATCAAGTCCGATTCCGTAATCTCGAACTCCGACCGCTACATCATGTTCACTAGCCACGATCCGAACATCGATCTGCATCTCTTCAGAATGGTCGATGGCGTTAGCCATGAGATTACGAAGAATGCGCTCAACTCGCCTGATATCAGCCTTAATCATGATTACCGGCTCAGTGGTGTTCACATAAATCTGTGTTTTTCGCTCCTTAGCAACAAGTGCTAAATCCTCAGCGCAACGCTTGACTAACTGAACCATGTCGAAATCAACGGCTTCTAGAACCGCAACTTCAGCATCAAATCGCGAGACTTCTAGTAGATCTTCCAATAGTTTTTCAAAACGATCTAGTTGGGCTACTAATAATTCGGCGCTTCTTGCAACAATCGGGTCAAAAGTGTCCTTAGTTGAATAAATGACTTCAGATGCCATGCGTAAAGTTGTAAGCGGGGTTCGTAGTTCGTGCGAAACATCTGAAACAAATCTCTGCTGAACGCGGGATAAGTTTTCAAGGCGCGCAATCTGCTTCTCGATAGATTCGGCCATTTCGTTGAATGCAAGTCCCAGGGTTGAAATTTCATCCTGTGATTCAACTTTCAAACGTTTACGGAAATCTCCGGCGGTGAATTCGGTAGCAACCATAGCCGCTTCGCGTACAGGCTTAACAACCTGACGAACCACAAGCCAGGTAATCAATGCGACTAGTAGAAGCAAAACAAAACCTGTCAAAAGCAAGGAACGGCTAATAAGTTCGAGCGTCTTTTCTTGATTAGCTAAAGAAAAGATTATGTACATCTCGTACTGTCCAGCGTTTGGAATCTGAACCTTTTGACCAATTGCTAGACCTTTAATTCTGGTGCCCGTTAGATAATTCATATTGGTGTACTGATACACCAATTCTGGATTCTTTCGAACGCGTTCGCTGAGCGATTTCGGAATAGAACTTGGATCTAAAAGGTTTGAAGCAATTTCATAATTGTTTTCTCGTGTATTACCTGGGCTCCTGATGAAGACAACTTCACGGGCATTTTCACTAGAAGTGAGCGTTGTTGCAGAACTAATAACATCGTCGACAACCTTTTGAACTACCGAATCCTTTTCACCTTGAGCTAACAAGAATCGATATTCAGCGGTAAAAATAGTTGACCGAGCTTCAACTAGGGCTGAATTACGGTTCACATCTTTAACGCCTGCAGACAGCTGGGTGTTTAGAATTGAGCCCGTTATTCCAGTGACAATAAGGGAAAGCAGGACCGTTGAGAAAATTACCTTGATCGCAAGGGAGTTACGGATACGGCTAAAGAGTGGGTTCATTACTAGGAACCGCCCATTACTCCAGCTTTGTATCCAACTCCTCGTATTGTCACAACTATCTCTGGATGTTCGGCATCATGTTCGATTTTGGAACGCAAACGCTGAACGTGCACATTTACTAAGCGAGTATCAGTTGAATGGCGGTAACCCCAGACTTCGCTCAACAAAGCATCGCGCGTGAATACTCGCCCGGGCTCTTTTGCAAGTGCCACCAGTAGATCAAACTCCAAACGAGTTAAGGCGATTTGCTTACCTGCACGAGTTACTTGGTGGGCTTGAACATCAATCGCTAGATCACCAATTGTTAGTAGCCCTGACACATCAGCATTAGTTCTGCGCAAGCGAGTTCTAATTCGTGCAATTAACTCTGATGGGTGACGAAATGGTTTAACCATGTAGTCATCTGCACCAGCTTCTAAACCTTTAACGACATCTTGAGTGTCGCCCTTAGCTGAAAGCATGACGATCGGAACCATCGATTCTGCGCGAATTAACTTGCAGACTTCGATTCCATCCAGGCCAGGCAACATAACATCCAACAAAACTAAATCTGGTGGATTGTTACGAAAAACATCCATGACTTCATCGCCACGGCTTACTAGATCCACATCGATGCCGGCACCGGTTAAAACGATGCCGAGCATCTCTGCGAGATCCTGGTCGTCATCGACGACCATGACTAAAGTCATTAGCTACCGTGCTCCCAAGAGTTCAGGTACATATCCTGTGCTGGTGTTAGAACGTCGATGCGTCCACCCATGCTGATCAACTTCAGTGAAGCAACTTCCTTATCAATGTACGTAGGAACTTCATGCACACCTGGCTTGAGGTTCTTTGCTTCCTTAACAAGGTATTCAGCGGTCAGTGCTTGATCTGAGAATGACATATCCATTACAGATGCTGGGTGACCTTCTGCTGCTCCTAGGTTAACCAAACGGCCTTCAGCTAGAAGTAGTAAACGGCGCCCATCTGACAATACATATTCATCAGTTTGGTGACGCATCTTTACATTCTTTGACTTGGCGTTCTGCTCTAGCCATGCAACATCGATTTCGATATCGAAGTGGCCTGAGTTAGCCATGATTGCGCCATCCTTCATTACTGCAAAGTGCTCGTCGCGCAATACATCGCGGTTACCTGTAACAGTAATGAAGACATCTCCAAGCTTTGCCGCATCTAGCATTGGCATAACGCGGAAGCCTTGCATCATTGCATCTAGTGCCTTAGTTGGATCGATTTCAGTAACGATTACATCAGCGCCCATACCCTTTGCGCGTTCTGCAACACCCTTACCGCAGTAACCAAATCCAGCAACAACAACAATGCGACCTGCAAGCAAGAAGTTGGTTGCACGAAATACCGCATCAAGCGTTGATTGTCCGGTTCCGTAGCGATTATCAAACATGTGCTTGGTATCTGTGTCGTTCACAGCGATCATTGGGAACTGAAGCGCTCCATCTTTAGCCATCTGGTTCAGACGAATAACTCCTGTTGTTGTCTCTTCGCAACCACCAGCAATGTTTGGAATCAATTCCTTACGTGTTGTGTGCAAAGTATTAACAAGGTCGCAGCCATCATCAAATACTTGGTGAGGTTCGATATCAAGTGCAGCATTGATGTGCTTGTAGTAACCATCACGATCAACTGCATTGCGAGCAAATACTGAAATTCCGTACTCATGAACTAGAGCCGCAGCTGTGTCATCTTGTGTTGACAATGGATTTGATGCACACAGTGCAATTTCAGCTCCACCAGCTTTTAGGACACGCATCAAGTTAGCGGTCTCTGTTGTTACGTGCATGCATGCAGAGATACGAACTCCTGCGAAAGGTTGTGACTTTTCAAAGCGTTCGCGGATCTGAGCAAGCACAGGCATATTGCGCTCAGCCCACTCGATCTTTTTGCGACCTTCTGCTGCAAGTGATGCATCAGCAATGTCATGCTTTGGAAGAGTTGAAGTAACTGGAACGTTCACGTAAATCTCCTTAAATGGTAATCAAAGTATTAATTGGATACCTAAGGCGTAGGGCTCTACTGTGCTAGGCGGCTATAGGCATAGGTTACTGCCCTCTTGTGAAAAGCTCGTAACGAAAAACGGGGGTTAGCCGCGAATTAGTGAGAGAACCGCATCACGTACCGACTCCATTTGAGCCTGAGTTGAAGCTTCAACGTTAAGCCTTAGTAGAGGCTCGGTATTGGATGGGCGAAGGTTGAACCACCAGGTATCCCCATTTACTGTCAAGCCATCGAGTTCATCAATTGCAACATCGGCAGATTTGTAAGCATTGCGAACGAGATCGGTTGCTTGCTGGGTATCTGAAACCTTTGAGTTGATTTCACCACTTGAGCTATATCGATTAAATGGAGCTAACAACTCTGACATAGTGGCAGAACTTTCGCCAAGCGCAGCGATCGCATGTAAAGCAGCTAGTGCCCCACTATCTGCCATCCAGAACTCTTTGAAGTAGAAGTGACCCGAATGTTCGCCACCAAAAATTGCACCGCTTTCAGCCATCATTTTCTTTATGTATGAATGACCAACGCGACTGCGCAGACCTGTTCCGCCGTTTTCTGCAACAACTTCTTGGACTGCGCGTGAAGAAATCAAATTGTAAATAATGCTTGAACCTGGTCGCTTTTTTAATTCTCTTTGTGCGATCAAGGCTGTTAATGCTGATGGGTTAACCGCCACGCCTCGTTCATCAACCAAGAAACAACGATCTGCATCACCATCGAAAGCTAAACCAAGATCAGCCTTGTTATCGATCATCGCTTGCTTCAGATCTTTCAATGTGGATTCATCTAATGGGTTAGCTTCATGGTTAGGAAACGAGCCATCTAGCTCGAAGTACATCGGAATTACTTCACAATTAAGTCGAGCAAAAATGGCAGGAGCAGTATGTCCAGCCATTCCGTTGCCAGCATCAACAATGATTTTGAGCGGTCTAATCTTGGTGACATCAACTAGCGATAAGAGATGGTCTACATATTCACTGAGCATGTCTCGATGTTTTTCAACGCCGACATTACGCAAAGCAATTGGTGAACCTTCTCGGACAAAGTTTTCGATAGTGAGCAAACCTGACTCTTTACCTATCGGGCGCGCCTTGCTCAAGCACAATTTAATCCCGTTGTACTGAGCAGGGTTATGGCTTGCAGTAAACATCGCACCTGGCAGACCAAGTTTTCCTGAAGCGAAATACAACATATCTGTTGACGCTAAGCCGATTCGGATGACATCCATACCTTGCGAGGTTGCACCTGCAGAAAAAGCTTCAGCTAATTCTGGCGATGAGGGACGCATGTCTTCACCAATAACAATTGTTCCGGGCTCTCGTTCAATTTGTAGAAAACGTGCAAATGCAACGCCAGTTGCAAAAGCAAAGTCTGCGTCTATCTCTGTATCTACTAAGCCTCGGATGTCATAGGCTTTAAAAATGTTTGGGATTTGATCCATGCGTTTATGAAGGAACTGCTCGCAAGTGACCGCGGCGACCAATTTGTTGTTGAGCAGATGTTGATGCAACTGGAGTTATTGGATCAACTTCCTTTGCCGCAACTTCTCGCACAGCGTCTGCAATCGCCATCAAATCATCATCAGTTGGACCTTGCGAAACTCCATCAAGTTCTTGCTTAATGACGTTCCAGCCATGTGGAACTTTTAAACGCGTTCCGTGAACAACACACAAGTCATATGCATGTGGTTCTGAAAAAGTAGCTAGTGGTCCAACAACCGCCGTTGATTCGGAATACACATAGGTCAAGGTCATGGTTGCAAGAGATTTGCACCCGGCACGGGAACAGCTTCTGCCGCCTTGAGTTCTCATGAGAGAAACATTAGTGGGAGCCGGTAGGAAAACTTGGGATTATCAAGGATTCAAAATACGAATATTTGAATCAGGTACTTCAACTCGGGTCAATACGCTTCCGGGTGCAATTGGGAAGTATCCATAGCCATTTACTGATGAAACCAATGCACCTGCATACGTCTGTTTACCCACCCTTGTGATCGTAAAGGAGCGAGCAGCTGCCGGTACTTTCCACGTTGCTATATCTGTCCCCTTAATTGTTTTTCGAACTACCTTGCCATTTACCAAAGTGACATCTAGTGCGACATTAATTTCTGTCCCTGTAAATGCAATCAGTGGTGCAAGGCCAGTAACTGCCATTGTGAATGCCGATAGCTCCGGTGCGGCGGTGCTCCAGGTAAAGTCTTTTCTTCCCCCGACCGCAACTGAGGATTCAACGGCAGCAACAATTGGTTCAGTTGAAGTAATTTTCAAAGCAAACACAGGTGAAGAAATGCTTGGGGAAAAAGTAAATTCAGAGACCAAACCTGCCGAAACCGTTCTGGAATTAAGTCCCACCGGAATGAACACCCCATCTGCAGAGACAAGTTCTACAGTGATGTTTGCATCGACCTCACCTGGCGTTAAAACTCTGAGCACATTGCTCGACCCTGTGTTTTGCCCCGCTCTTTTCTTCTGATTAGGGATAGCTGGAATCACAAGAGTTTTACTTGGTGAGGTCATCGGATTAATGAGATCTCCACCAAGTGCTCTCAAACCTCTACCTTGTTCATCGATCATGAATGAATTAATTCTTCCCGAACGAGGTAAAACATTGACAGTTAAGGTTCTATCACCTGGTGCAAGTGAATCGACAGGAATAACCAAATAGTTTTTCGATGGAACATCTAATGTGCGAAGAGGTTGCTTTCCATTTTCTGTAAAGACATTTACGTCCACCACAGCCTTACTAAGTCCACTGTTGACGACAATGAGTCGACCTTTGGTTGTGACATCTGCACTTGCTCCAACAAACCATTGTGACGAGGCAGGTCCAGCACATATTGCACCGCCCGCCCAACTTCCAGAACGACTTTGCCACACCACAGGAGTTGTGCCCTCGGAATTAAAGAGCAAGGAATCCTTCATGACGGGAAGGCGTAACACCTTCACGGCTTCAGTATTTGTGCTGCGGTTCTGCAATCTTTGGAACTGAGTCTTTTTGGATGAAAGTGAAATCTGAGATGCAAGTCCAGGCAGAGTTGGAGGGCAAACAACTGCCGGATAGTTTTCGGAAAAACTCTGCTTTGTGACTGCAACATTAAGTGCTGATGCGATCACAATCGCAACTGCAATAGCGGCAATGAACCGAAGCGGGCGGGAGAAGTTCATGCCAACTCCTTTTCTGAAATTTCGCTCTTTCGACGTCCGGCAGGAAGGGCCATGACAAGTACTACTACAAAGAAAATCAACTGCAATGAAAGCCAGGCACGTCGGGTGGTTCCATCATGGATTAAGGAAATTTCACCAGCTTCAGTAACTTTGAAGGTTGGTAATCCCTGTTCATTCTTACTGCGTTCTAAGCGATATCCATTTTCAAGAACTTGCCATGAGCGATTATATGTTTCAGTCAGAATAAGTGTTCCTGCAGATGGAACATAAGTTCTGGCACCGACTTCACCCGCCTGTAATTCTTTGCGCACCCCATCGACTCCGACGAACATTAATCGTGAAGCTGGCGCAGTAACTTTCCACACCACACCTAAAGATGTTGCAGAGGTTCGCGAGAATCCTCCTAAACCATCAATGGATCTAATGATTTCCCGCTTAAAGGGAGCTTTGACAAAAAGATACTTCACGCCAAAATCACTTAATGTAGAACTACTTGTAACACCTGATCCATCGATAAGTCCGCGAGCTGCTTCTGCAATTGCTTTACTTTGCGCAGGTGCAACATCTGGCTCACCTAAAGAAATATCTTTACCCCGAGAAAGGTGGTACTGAATCTTCTTTTGAGATTCAGATCCCACTTCGCGTAAAACCAAGATTTTTGTATCTTTTTCAACACTTAAGAAAGCTGGCATTACTGTTTCACGATTAGCCTGAACTAAGGAATCGGCACCCTTTGTCAGGGACCAACCAATTGCAGATACCGAATAAGCAAAAGTTGTAAAGAGCAGAAGTGCTGAAAGAATGTGGCGATAGTGCACATGGCTAAGGACCAAAGTTTCTCGCAAGCGATCTAGTAGCACTGTTCCAGCAGCGATAGCAGCCAGGGTCACAAGAACTAATACCGGGCCTGCCCAAACCTTTGATGATGCTTCATTCCCATGAGTTGAAATAGAAAGTGCAGATAAAACTACGGCTAACACAAGTGCGCTAATTCCGTATTCTGCGATACGACGTGCATGTGTTGACGAGAACAAGGAAACAATCAACACCAACAAAATCGGACTTACTAACCACATCGGTAATGAGTTTGCACCGCCAGGATTGCCCAGCAAGGTCAAAATTGGACCTCCGCCTGAAATAAGCAATCCAGGCTCGACTAATAAGCGACTTGGATTAACTAGTGCCTCTAGCGAATAAGGCACGTTCATGAGAAATGGAATAAAGATGAGGCAAGCACGCTTTTGCAGACGTACAACATAAAGCTGCGGATTGGCTTCTTTCGCGTGTTTATCGTAATCACTTAACGTTGAAATTAAACCGGCCACTAAACCAATTACAAAAACCATCAGCGAGAATCCATAAAGAACTGCAAGTAGCAGAGAAATGCCGGCAATCTTTCTCCAGCTAAATTCCTCGATTTTCTCAATATCGCGAAGTACTAGCGCCACATATGGCGCCAAGATTAAGAACAGAACAGTTGCAATGTGACCCGTAGAAATCGCAGCAATAGCAACTGGCGAAATCGCATAAAGGAAAGCTGCAGGAACGGAAATCCAAGGATTCTTGGTTAAGCGCTTGAGAAGTTTCGAGGCGGTAAACATCATGATAATTGGTGCGACTAAGAAGAATGTTGTTATCAAGAATTGAACTTTGCCTAAGAAAACAAGGGAAGCTGTTGCAGTTATTGCTACCCAAGTTGGAGTGGCAACAGAGGAACCCATCCCGACTTGGTGCCATGATTCAAAATAAGTGCGCCAGAGATCGGTCGCGCCTGAAGGAGAGATTGG
>CAYMNN010000003.1:0-32690 GCA_964391815.1 uncultured Candidatus Planktophila sp. | reverse complement strand
CAAAAGAGGCATCAATGCTTTTGGGTGTTGGAATGATTGGTTATGCGCAAGTAACTGCTCGTCACTGGCTCGAACGAGATAGCAAGTTAAGTCGACAGGATGCAGTTGCATTGGTTTACAACCTTATGTGGCGCGGCATTTCAGGATTTCCACGCAACTAAAATCGTTAGGATTAAATAATTATGGCAACAACATTTGCTGACCTGCCCCTGCGCAGTCAAACTATTGAGGCGTTGCATGCTCACGGTTTCTTAGCACCATTTGCTATTCAAGAAATGGTCCTGCCAATCGCTTTGGCAGATGGAGATGTAATCGGTCAGGCAAAGACTGGAACCGGAAAGACTCTTGCATTTGGTATTCCAGTTATTGAACGGGTCATCGCACCGCATGATCCAGAATGGGCCGATTTTGATAAAAAAGGTTTGCCCCAAGTTTTAATTGTTGTTCCAACACGTGAACTGTGTACGCAGGTAACAAAAGATATTGAAGAGCTTGCATCAAACCGTGGAATTCGTACCGTGGCGGTTTATGGTGGACGCGCATTTGAACCACAAATCGAAGCGTTACAAGCCGGAGTTGAAATTGTTGTCGGAACACCTGGACGCTTACTGGACCTTTCTAGACAAGGTCAATTGAAGCTAAAAGAGGTGTCGCGACTTGTTTTAGATGAAGCAGATGAAATGTTAGACCTTGGCTTTTTGCCTGATGTAGAAAAGATCTTGTCCAGTACACCAAATCGGGCTCAAACCATGTTGTTTTCAGCCACCATGCCTGGCGACATCATCGCGCTAGCTCGTCGATTTATGAATCAACCGATTCATATCCGCACACAAGATAGCGAAGATGAAGGCGCAGTTGTTACTCGAATCAAGCAGCATGTTTTGCGTGCACACGCATTAGATAAAATTGAAATGCTTGCCAGAATTTTGCAAGCTGAAGGTCGTGGACCAACTATGGTCTTCTGTCGCACCAAAAGAACCGCTCAAAAAACCGCTGAAGATTTGCTAGAGCGTGGATTTAAGGCAGCACCCATTCATGGAGATCTTGGACAAAGCGCACGAGAAAAAGCTTTGAGTGATTTCAAGGCTGGAAAATCAGATGTACTTGTTGCAACTGATGTGGCTGCACGTGGAATCGACATTGACGGAATTACTCACGTGATTAACTACCAATGTCCAGAAGATGAAAAAACTTATGTGCACCGAATCGGTCGCACCGCTCGTGCAGGCGCACATGGAATTGCAGTCACTTTTGTCGATTGGGATGAGCTTGCGCGTTGGAAAATGATTGATCAAACCTTGGCACTTGGTTTAGCTGAGCCTGAAGAAACTTATTCTTCCTCAGAACATCTCTACCAAACTCTGAATATTCCAGCAGGTTCTACAGGACGCTTGGTTAAGGCTAAGCCGGTAGCAAAAGTAGAAAATAAGGAAGCGCGACCAGTGCGTTCAAAACAGGAAGCGCCAAAACCGCGAACTGAACGAACACGTACGCGTACTAAGAAGTTTAAAGAGAGCTAAGCCGCAACAAAGACTCGGATTGCATCGACCAGCATTTGTACTGCGATTGCCGCAAGTAACAAACCTGCAATTCGAGCAACAAGGGTTACGCCCGATTCTTTAATCACCTTTAGGATCGTGGTTGATGCCATCAGCGCAATCGCGATAGCGATGTGAACCGCCACAACCGCTGCCGTTAGTCCTAATGCCATGGCAGTTGTATCAACTTGCTGGACGAAAATCATGGTTGCAACAATGGCGCCAGGGCCAGCCAAAATCGGTGTTCCTAGCGGTACTAATGCAATATTTGAATCACCATCATCGCCATGCTTCTTGGTATTTCCGGTTAATAATTCCAGGGCTACAAGGAGTAACAGAAGTGCACCTGCCGCCTGTAAGGCTTCCATAGAAATATTGAGGTAATTCAAAATTGCACGACCAAACAATGCAAAAATTGAAATGACCAGCAGTGATACCGCTGCGGCCTGAATCGCCAAGATTCGACGAACCTTTGGAGATTTATCTGCAACCAAGCCTAAGAAAATTGGCGTAGCTCCGGGTGGATCCATAATGACAAATAGCGTCACAAATGATTGAACTGCGAATGTAAGTGCACTGATGTCTTTCACGCTGAAACGACCCTTCGAGCATTGGCTTGAGATTCTAACTTCTCCCATTGTTCCCTATGGGTATGGTTTTCCGCTAATGAATTAAGTTTTCCGGTGCCGTGATAATCACTGCTTCCGGTAATAACGAGATCAAGTTCATGCGCGATTGTTCGCAACATAGCTCTTTCATCTGGGTTTTGATCTCTGTGATCAACTTCGATGCCATTGAGACCAGCGGAAACTAATTCGGAAAAATCTTCAGGTTTTAGAATTTGCCCGCGATGGGATGCAAAAGGATGGGCAATTACTGCAACTCCCCCGGCTCTGCGAATCAAACCAATTGCCTCTGCAGGAGTCGGAGCCGCATGAGATACATAAAAACGTGATTCGTTGTGCAATAAATCTACAAAAGCTTCATCCCGAGATTTCACAATTTTCTTAGCCACTAAGGCATCGGCTAAGTGTGGCCTACCCATTGTGGCTCCTGCGGGCATAGCTTGTTCAACATCGTGAAGTGAAATATCGATTCCTTCAGCTCGCATTTTTTCAATCATCTTGCGCATTCGCGGAAGTCGACCATCGCGGGTTTCTTCTAGCACTTGCTGCATCTCTGCGTGGTTAGGATCAAAGAGCAAACCCAACATATGTACGCTCACGCCGTCATTAGTTAAGCATGATATTTCAGAACCCAGTGCTAACTTCAGCGAACCGCGAAGTGATTCGGTTGCTTCGGCCCACCCTGCGGTTGTGTCGTGATCTGATATTCCCAATACTTCTAAACCTTGCACGATCGCCTTGTTTACTAGCTCTCTAGGTGAATCGGTACCGTCACTACAGGTGGTGTGGGTGTGAATATCAATCATTCTTTACACCCCTTGTTCTGGTTACAACTAAAACGCATCCGATCAAAATAAGTACGATTCCTGGGATAACTCCGATAGGTGGTGTCTGATCTAACCACCAGGCCGCAAGTACGGCGCTTACTGGAACTTCAAAAAAGACAATCAGTGAAACAATTGCAGGTGATACTCGCTTGAGCGCTGAATTAAACATCGTATGCCCCAATAACTGAGCGCCAAGAATAAGGCCCAACAAAATCAACCATTCATTTGCTTCAAAGGAAAAGATTTCATTTCCTGCAATCAAAGCCATTGGTAACGCAGTCATTGCGCAAACAAAGTAGCAAACCGTTGTATATGTACTTGTCTCTAAAGTGCGTTGTGCTTTTGAGCCAGCAATCATGTATGCCGCAGCTAAAGCCGCAGATATCAAGGCAGCGATATCGCCTAAGAAGGCTCTGAATGAAATTGTTAGATCCACGCCAGAGACAAGAACAACACCAGCAAAGCTGACAATCATTCCGAGCCAAGCTTTTGAGGGAATATGTCCGCCACTAAACTTTACAAACAAAGCCGCAAAAATTGGCTGCAGCGCAACTAGCGCAGTACCAGCAGCAACAGTTGTCATGCGCATCGCTAAGAAGAATCCAACGAAGTGAAGTGCTAAAAGTACTCCGGCAATTACGGCCCATTTCATTCCGACGCGATCGCGTGCATGTCGCAACGCAAAAGGCAAAGTAATCAGGGATCCACCTAAATTGCGCCAAAAAATCAAAGTCAGGATTGGCATCGCACTCATTGCAATCAATGGACCAGATGTTCCAATTCCAATGATTCCTAGACCCATTCGAATCAGATCAGGCTTAGCAGGTATTGCAGTATGTTCATTAATACGTTCGCCTGCATTCATAAGAGAAAGGTACCCTTAACCCATGAGCGGCAATCTCTTAAACCGAGTATTTCTCGCCCGTCTTGCTGGCACCGCGGTCTTTGACCCAAATGGTGACCCAGTAGGAAAGGTGCGAGATGCTGTCGCGACCCTGCGAACTAACAATCAGCAGCCACGCATTCTTGGATTAGTTGTTGAGGTTCCTTTGCGACGTCGTGTTTTTGTTCCGATTACTCGAGTTACTTCGATTGAAAGTGGCGCAGTTGTCATTACTGGTCTGCTTAACATGCGCCGTTTTGATACCCGTCCCGGTGAAGTCCTTGTTCTTGGAGAAATGCTGGATCGCTCAATCACTTTGCTTGAAACTTCAGAAGAAGTTGTTGTTGAAGATATGGGTATGGAGCAATCACGAAATGGTGATTGGTTAATTGCCAAAGTCCACATCATGCGCAAAGGCAAAGGTTTGCGTCGCAAAGGTGCAACATCAACTGTTGCCTGGGAAGAAGTCGTCGGTTTTGCAATCACTGAACAAAATCAAGGTGTGGCTAATCTGCTATCAACTTTGGCAAATCTGCGCGCAGCAGACCTTGCAGCGGTTCTACAAGACTTAGCTCCAAAGCGACGCATCGAAGTTGCCAGCGCACTAGATGATGAACGACTTGCAGATGTTTTAGAAGAAATGGATGAAGAAAATCGCGTTGCCCTGCTTGCAGAACTTGAAGGAGAACGTGCTGCAGATGTTCTAGGTGAAATGGATCCTGATGATGCCGCAGATTTGTTGCGTGAAGTTGGCGAAGAGCGTGCAAATGCGCTTCTAGATCTCATGGAACCTGAAGATGCTGAAGATGTTTTGCGATTAATGACGTACGAAGATTATTCAGCTGGTGGAATGATGACCACAGAACCAATTGTTCTAACCGCAGATTCCACCGTGGCTGATGCTTTAGCGGCGGTACGTCAGAAAGAGATTTCTCCGGCTCTTGCTTCTCAGATTTATATCTGTCGCCAGCCAGTTGAAACTCCAACCGGTCGCTTTATTGGTGTGGTCCACTATCAACGTCTGCTTCGCGAACCTCCATCAACGCTGCTGGGTTCAATTGTTGATACTGATACAAAAGGAACTAATCCTGATGCAACTTTGCACGAAGTATCTTCGCATTTAGCAAGCTACAACATGCTTTCTTTGCCGGTTGTAGATGCAAACGAACGGCTTTTGGGAGCAGTCACCGTTGACGATGTTCTGGATCACTTACTGCCTGAAAATTGGCGACACGATCACCGCGAAAAATCACCAGTTTCTTTTGAAGCAGAAAACATTTAAGGAGGGTTAAAGATGGCACGCAATAGTGGTTTAGATACTCCACGCGAGACTCGACGTTCGCTTCGTCCGAATTATGACCCTGAAGCTTTTGGTCGCATGTCCGAACGTTTTGCACGATTCTTGGGCACTGCGCGTTTTCTTGTTTACATGACAATTTTTATTGCTTTTTGGGTTATCTGGAACTTTGCTGCACCTGTGAATTTAAGGTTTGATGATTATCCGTTTATTTTTCTGACTTTGATCTTATCAATGCAGGCATCGTATGCAGCGCCCTTGATTCTACTTGCCCAAAATCGCCAAGCAGATCGTGATCGAGTTCAACTTAATGAAGATCGTGAACAGAATGAACGATCCATTGCAGATACCGAATACTTAACTCGCGAACTTGCTGCGCTTCGAAATTCACTGGGCGAGGTTGCTACTCGCGATTTTGTGCGAACTGAACTTGCTGACCTGGTCGAGGATTTGGCTAAAAAATTACGTCGAGACACCCAATCGGACTCCGAGTAAAGACTTACTGCGCTTCATTAGCTTTTCAGCAACTTCTGAAATCGCAAGTGCAGCAGGTGATTGTGGATCGGCATCAACAATCGGTGCACCTTCATCCCCACCAGTACGTAGCGCGGGACTAAACGGAATCTTTCCAAGTAGCGGCACGTCAATGCCAACAAGTTGCGACAGACGGCGAGAAGTTTCTTCTCCCCCGCCTTCACCGAACAAAGAAATTGTGTCGCTGCAGTTAGGACATGGAAATGCCGACATGTTTTCAATAACACCAATGACATGTTGGTGAATTTGATGTGCAATTCTTCCTGCACGTTCAGCAACCTCTGCTGCTGCAATCTGTGGCGTTGTTACAACAACAATCTCTGAAGTTGGAATCAGTTGGCCTAATGAAATCGCTAGATCGCCGGTTCCGGGTGGTAAATCAATCAGCAGAACATCCAAATCGCCCCAATACGCATCAGATAGCAGCTGCTCCAGCACACGATGAAGCAACGGTCCGCGATAAGCAACCGGATCAGAGCGTTCTGGTTTAAACATTTCCATGGAAACTGTTTTCACGCCATATGACTCGAGCGGGATAAACATTTGATCGATAGCCGTTGGGCGTTGACCCATAAGGCCCATAAGACGAGGAATCGAGTGCCCATAAACATCTGCATCCAAAATTCCAACAGTTAAGCCATTCTTAGCCATAGCAACGGCTAAGTTGGCAGTAACTGAAGATTTTCCAACCCCGCCCTTGCCAGATGCGATACCAATTACTCGGGTCAATGAATCAGGTTGAGCAAATGGAATGAATTTTTCGCGTCCACCTCGAACAACTTTCTTTACAAAATTACGTTGCTCTTCATTCATGACACCAAACAGGAGATCAACATCTTTTACACCTTCAACTGATTGCACTGCACTTGTAATGTCTGTGCGTAAGCGATCTTGCATGGGACAGGCTGCAATCGTTAACAAAACCTTTAAGGAGACCGAACCATTTTTTTCGGAAAGATCTTCAATCATTCCAAGTTCAGTAATTGGATGACGAAGCTCTGGGTCATTAACCTTTGAAAGCGCTTCTGTAACTTGTTCCAGAAGGGTCATAATAAATCTGGATCAATCATCGCAGTTGGTTTCTTAACCTTGGGCTTAGGCGTATCTTCATCTAACAAATCTGAAATCTGCTTCTTAACAAAAGTTCTAGGGTTTAAATCTTTTGGCTGTAAATCTTCAAAACCTGGTCCTAGATTGTCTCGGAGCTCAGTAGTAGCTTTATTTGCTAAACCACGAAGCTTCTTCACCCATTGCGCAGCTTCAACTGCAACTTTTGGCAAACGTTCAGGGCCAACAAGAAGCATGGCAAGGATTGCAAGGCCCAGAAGTTCGCCAGCGCCTAGATCAAAGAACATTTCTGTAGCCTACGCCAATTACTTCTTTGCCGCGATCAGAGTCAATGACACAGTTCTTTCAACACCATCGCGTTTAAATGTCAGGCTTACTACATCACCAACATTCATGGAACGAACACTGACAATGAGCTCTTCGGGACTATTAATTGGCTTTCCATCCAAGGCAATAACAACATCTCCGTTACGCAAACCCGCTTTTTCTGCAGGGCTGCCAGGCAAGATTCCACGACCAGAAGTAGCTACTTGAGCTCCTTCCCCCATGTAATTCATATCAAGTGAGATACCAATTACTGGATATGTTGCAACACCATTTTTGATTAACTGATCTGCAGTCTTTCGTGCTTGATTGATTGGGATTGCAAATCCAAGTCCAATTGAGCCGGTTCGAAGATCTGATCCCAACGATGCGATTGCAGAGTTAACGCCAATCACAGCTCCCGTTGAATCAACTAGTGGTCCACCAGAGTTGCCAGGATTGATTGCGGCATCAGTTTGTAAGGCGTTAATAAAAGAACTTTCATTGCTGGAATCCCCAGCTGTAACTGGACGATTCTTAGCGCTGATGATTCCTGTCGTAACCGTGCCAGAAAGTCCCAAAGGAGAACCAATCGCAATAACTGCATCTCCAACTGCAACTAAATCGCTATCACCAAATTGCATCGCCTTTAAACCAGATGCAGCAATTTTTAGGACCGCTAAGTCGTAAGAAGCATCTCGCCCAATAACTTTTGCCGAGAAAGTACGCCCGTCATTGAGCTTTACTCTGATACTTCCGCCTGATTGTGCTGCAGAACTAATGACATGGTTATTAGTTAAAATGTAACCATCGCTATCAATAAAAAATCCTGATCCAGTTCCGGCACCTGTTAGTGAACGAGTTTGAATCGAAACAACTGAAGGCAAAACTCTTTGGGCAGTTCCGGCTACAGAATCTGGCGCACGTTCGATTGTGCTTGTTGATGAAACTAGATTGACTCGATTAAAAAGTGAGGCACCTGATGCGTTAACTCCCAAAATTCCACCTGCAGCGCCAGCCAAAACTGCGATCAGCGCAATCGAGCCCTTCGAATTTTTCGAGACTGTGTTTGCCTGCCACCAAGGGGCAGGAGCAGGGGCAACTTTTTTACGTGGAAAGATCATGGCGCTATTTTGCTACAACTTTGTTGCTATCAGTAATCCATCGCCGACTGGGACCAAAGAACTCACCCAATGATCGGTGTCATTCTTAATGATTTTCCCAGTATCGCGCAGGGCAACGGTGCGTGGATCACGCTGGGCTGCATCGCACACTTTTCCGCCACCGTAATAATTGTCAATTACTAATGCCCCGCCGCTACGCAGAATTCTGTGCGCTTCATTGATGACATAACTCAAGTCTTCAGGGTTATGGCGAACAACAACTAAGTCATAGGCACGGTCAGTTAGCTTTGAAATTACTTCTAGGACTGAGTTTGTAATTAAGCGGTATCGACTTGGTGCGATATCAGCATCTGCGAAAGCAAGTTTGGCAATCTGTGAATGCTCCATCTCGTCATCAATGGAAGTCAAAGTTCCACTTGGAAGCATTCCGTCAAACAACCACAAGCTACCAACACCTGAACCTGTACCGATTTCGACTACTGATTGTGCTTTCAAAGTCGATGCTAAAAATCTTAGAAATGCACCAGCACCAGGAGTTGTATCTACTGTGCCTAATTCAATGCCACGGGCTCTTGCTTGAGATTTGAAATGATCTTCAGCAATGAAATTCTCGGCGAAGGTATGTGGATCTACTCTCATGACAACGAGGTTATCCATTCAGTAAGAAGGCGTACTCCGAATCCTGTTCCACCTTTTGAATTTTCGCCTGCATCAACTTCGCTGCGCGCAGTTCCTGCGATGTCTAAGTGAACCCATCGTCTTGTCGATGTGAAATTTTCTAGGAAAAGTGCTGCAGTAACTGAACCAGCTGAGAACTTACCTTTATCTGCGGTGTGATTAAGATCTGCAATGTCACTTCGCAATGCTTCCTTGTAGTCATCAACTAATGGCATGTGCCAAACACGATCACCGGTTGCATCTCCTGCTTTTGACAGCGCGGCAGCTAAAGCGTTATCGCGGGTGTACATAGCTGCATACTGGCGACCTAAACCAAGGGTTGCTGCTCCCGTTAAAGTTGCAATATCAAGTAAGTAATCTGGATCTAAATGAGCATCGGCATAGGCCAAGCCATCTGCCAAAACTAAACGTCCTTCAGCATCGGTATTAATTACCTCAACTGTTGTTCCACCGTAGTGTTTGATGACATCACTTGGTCGTTGAGCTGTGGCAGAGATAGCGTTTTCAGCCATCATCATCAAAGCGGTTACTTTGACATTTGGCTGCAATTGTTCAAGAGCTGTAAGTGTTCCAAGGATTGCCGCAGCGCCAGCCATGTCACTTTTCATCGCCATCATCGTGTCATAAGGGCGCTTTAATGAAACTCCACCAGTATCAAAGGTGATTCCTTTGCCCACTAAAACAACATGTGGCAAAGCATTAACAGACTTCTTCTTAGATTTTGGTTGATACGTAACTTGAATCATGCGTGGTCCTGGCTTCGGTGATGAGCCACCAACTGCACGCAATCCGCCAAACTCTTTCAGCGCTGTACCTGCAAAAATTTTTACGGTTAAACCGGTTCCTTTTGCACACTCTTCTGCTTGCTTACCCATCCAAGCCGGTGTTTTGATGTTTGCAGGAGTGTGAACTAAATCGCGGGTCGTGCAGATGGCTTGTGCAATCGCTGCTGCATCTTTAACAATCTGGGCATCTTTGCTTGCAACAAAAATTGTTGGCTCTTCTTTTTTCTTGTCAGTCTTGAGATTCCAGACCCAGGCCCCAAGTGCTGTCGAAATTGCAAAGGATTTAATCTCTGTGACAACACATGCTGCAAATACTGTTGTGTTTTTTCCTCGCACCTTGCGGCCAACGGCTGCGCCAGCTGCACGCGCCGCAGAACCACTTTGATCCCCAATTGCAACTAAGAACAAGCGATCGGTTTGAGAATCTTCAGCGCTAACTGGAATTTCAAAAAGTTCTCCAGCTTTTCCAGTTGGTGCAAAAAAAGTTAATTCATCAACAAGGTTCAGGCCAAAATACTTTTCAATCTGGGGTGCAATAGGTGATATAAATTCAAAGTCGCCGGCTGAGTTTTTAATGAAGCCAAGAGCGATTGAGTGAGCACTTACCGCCTTTGAAATCTCAAAGGGTGCATACTGAGGTAGCGCTGACATGATTGGTAAGGCTAGTGCCTTTAAATCTAAATTACTTCTTAACGAGAGCTACAGCTGCGTGAAGTGCTGCGCTGAGGTTATTTGCTTCTTCGGCGTTCATTTCGACAACCAAACGGCCGCCGCCTTCGAGAGGAATTCGCATTACGAGGGAACGAGCTTCCTTCGTGACCTCCATTGGACCATCACCAGTGCGGGGTTTCATGGCTGCCATGGGAAGACTCCTCTAAATCGTTGGTACTGCTAGGTGTGAAGCAAGGGGGTAAGTATCTCGCAGAATCAGCCTGAGTGCGAATTCGAGGTTGGGCTATATGCCCAGAATCGCGCTCAATCGGGCCTTACCCTGGCGAATAATTGCCTCAACGGAGCGCTCTGGAACTCCAAGGATTGCAGCAATATCGGCGGCGCTCATCGACTTCAAATAATGCATGGTCAAGATGATGCGCTCTTCTTCCGGTAACGAGGCAATAGCTTGCGCCAGTGTTTGCGGTTGCTTGCCCATGAGGCAACTTTACTTCCTTTGCTGCAACTGGCGGCGTAAGGCTGACAAAGAGATGCGTACTCCTGCGTACAAACCTGGTGCAATAAGTAGAAATAGCGCTCGCGGAGCAAGGACTTCTTCTGACCAATCAAACCGTGTCGTATTTGGTGTGATCGCAGTTAATTCAAAACGTCCCGTGCCCTTAATTATTTTTCCTGTATGAACAACATCGCACACGGTTGGTGGATTCCATGCAGTCACAGTCATGTAATCCATGATTCCAAATTTTCCGATACCGGTAAAAGCTGCAATTGAGGTTCCAACACCTGAGCGAATTTCAGAAGTAACTTCAACAGTGGTTTGAAGCATCCATTCACTTTGTGATTCCCAGTCAGCCAATGCATCCCAGACTTTTTGAATTGGAGCATCAATAACCAGACTCATGGCAATGTGATTGCTTCTCATGATTGACATGCTCGCAATGCTTCATCGACGGTGGTTGTCCATTGAACAATTTCGCGCATTCCTGGCTTAATAAACTTTTCATCTTCTAAGTGAACAATTAATTCATGTAAAGGTGCATAAATTCCAAATGGATCTAAAATTACGACTGGCTTTGAATGGAACTTCAAATAATGCCCAACCCAGATTTCAAAGAACTCTTCCAGTGTGCCTGCACCACCAGGTAGCGTCACAAACGCATCTGAAATGTCTGTGATCATGTGCTTACGTTGTCCCATAGTTTCAACAACATGCAATTCATCATTGTCGTGATCGGCGAATTCAATTTCAACTAATGCTTGTGGAATAACACCGATTGTCTTTCCCCCAGCAGCACGCGCTCCCCTGGATACCGCCCCCATCATTGAAATGTGTCCGCCACCTGTGACTAATTCATGTGAACTGGAAGCAATTCCCTGCCCCAACTCGTAAGCAAGCTCTACATACTTGTTATCGATCGCGGGTGAGGATGAACAAAAGACGGCAATACGCATGCGGCTAACAATAGAGGCTAGGCTTGGGACATGACGACCATCGCATCTGGCCACGGAATCGCAACTATCGCAAAGGGTGTAACCCTGGATGTTTGGTTTCCATCCCCTGCTTTATCCCAACTTTCTGGATCAGTTCCAGCTGAACTATCCGCACTTGTCGGCAACGATGCAGCTCGCGGAGTTTCTCGTGAAGTCGTAAGTATTGAAATTGATATTTCAAAAGCACCAGCTAATGCAGCCGATGCGTACTTGAGACTGCATCTTCTCTCACATCGACTCGTGAAACCACACGGGCTGGCACTTGATGGGATTTTTGGAATTCTAAGCAATGTTGTTTGGACTTCAGCAGGACCATGTCCGGTTGAAGATTTTGAAATTACTCGTGCACGTTTGAAAGCTACACATGGGCATGTCAGTGTGTACGGCGTCGATAAGTTTCCTCGAATGGTTGATTATGTAGTTCCTTCAGGTGTTCGAATCGCCGATGCCGATCGTGTTCGACTAGGTGCGCACTTGGCTGCAGGTACAACAGTGATGCATGAAGGTTTCGTTAACTTCAATGCAGGAACGCTTGGAACTTCAATGGTTGAAGGAAGAATTTCAGCTGGTGTGATTGTTGGGGACGGAACCGATGTCGGTGGCGGTGCATCAATTATGGGAACCCTCAGTGGTGGTGGCAAAGAAGTTATTTCAATTGGTGAAAAGTGTTTGCTTGGCGCTAACTCAGGCTTGGGGATTTCATTAGGTGATAACTGCGTGATTGAAGCTGGTACTTATATAACCGCCGCGGCCAAGGTTAAGTTACCTGATGGCGAAGTTGTTAAAGCTGGAACACTTTCAGGAGCAAGTAACTTGTTGTTCCGCAGAAACTCTTTGGATGGCGGCCTTGAAGTAGTTTTAAGGACTGGGACTTGGGGTGGGCTCAACAGCATTCTGCACGCCAACTAAATCAAAGTAGGCAGAAGGAATTCTGGTTCGGCTTCTAAAGGTTTCACCACGTAGTGTTTTTTGAATTCCTGCACTTGAAGTTGCTCTAATTGTTGCAACAGTTCCGCTTAAATTCTTAGAAACAATCTCTAGCGAAACTACATCAGGCAGCGCAAAGGCAAGCGCAGCTGATGCTTGGGAAATTGAACGTTTCCAACTAAAGAAGTTTGGATTTAGTTTTGGGTCTTGGCTGCCAGGATCAGGGATGATTTGTGTATATGTTCGCTCACTTCCCCAAGCGTTCAGAGCAGTTTCGGTTAATCCACCAGTTGAGCTTCCAAAATATGCCGCGATAGGTAAGTTGTTTTGGGTCAGAACCAAACCTGCCGTGTTAGTGACAGCGGTAACCCAAAACTTGCCCCAGTTCCTTTCGGTTTCTTTGGCAAAACCGAGAAACTTTTGATCAGATATTTCGCCATATAAGTCGCAATCACATCGTGCTCGATAGATGCCAGCTTTGTTAAGCGCATAGGTGCGTGAGGCGATTGCTTGTGCTTCTAGCGCTGCCATAGGCCAGGAAGATGGAACTTCGCTAATTCCCCATAAATACTCATCAGCTAATCGAACAGAATTAGTTATCTCTAGTCGATAACCCAGCGTCGAAGCTTTCACCGCTCTAAATTGCATCTGACCGTATCGATACCTTGTTGTTACAGATGAATGAGTCAATGAAACAACGCCATCAACACCTGGCAGGTAACGCGTTCCACTCCAACGGACTGTGAACACTCTATTTCTTGGCAAACTTGTGGTTTTTCTTCCAACAACAACACTTGGAACAACGGTGGAACCAAGAATAGAAAAGTTCAGTGAACTTCTAACTGGCACAATTGCAAGAGGGGCGACATCTTGTGCATCACCAATATCCCCGTTAAAGATTTGAATAGTTGCATCAGGTGTTGCAGTTGCAATCCGTGCAGTGCTTAGTAGATGACCAACATTTACTCGCAGGATCTTTGAATCATCCATGGGTTGAATCACGACATCTTTGTAATAGTAATTCAAGATCGCAGTAGCAGTTTCACCTGCAAGAGCTTTGGAACGGGCGCCAATCTGACTCAGTCCTACTCCGTGACCGTATCCGGCACCTGTGATCGCAAACTCCGTTGGCACTTCTACCGCAGATGCTTGCGGCGGAGTAATTGCAACTAAAGCCAAAAGTAAAACGAGCGGCTTAAACATCCTCATCAATTGCGGCACTCTTTCCAAGATGTAAAAACTCTTGATAGGCGTCGATTACTTGATTTGGTTCACCACGTTGAATCAACTTGCCCTTATGCAACCAGGCAACATCATTACAAGTTTCGCGCAGAGTTTGCATTGCATGGCTTACCAGGATTAATGCGCGGTCATCACTTCTTAACTCTTTCACGCGATTGAGGCTTTTTTCTTTAAACTTTGCATCACCCGTGCTAAGTGCTTCGTCGATAATCAAAATATCTGGTCGAACTGTTGCGGCTACTGAAAAAGCTAAACGTGCGTACATTCCCGATGAATAAGTTCGCATCGGTGCATCTATTGCATCTCCGAGCTCTGAAAAGTCAGCAATTTCATCGAAGTGACCTTCGATTTCTTCGCGCGACATTCCTGCAGCTAAACCACCCAAAAAGACGTTATCTCGACCAGACATCGATGGATTAAATCCAACGCCAAGTGCTAACAAGGTGCTTACTGATCCATATACCTCTATGCGACCCTGTGATGGAGGCAAGATTCCGGCTACACAGCGCATTAGAGATGACTTTCCCGCACCGTTAGTTCCAATTACACCCAATACTTGTCCGTATTCGACATCAAGATTTATGTCATCAAGTGCCCGAACAACGCGAGTTTGTTTACCACCACGACCTAGTGCCTTAACACGTGCCTTTAAAGTTGGTCTGCGATCTATCGCGGTTGTGTAAGTAAGACCGACGTTTCTAATTGAAACGGCGATCTCCTTTGTTGCATGAAGGTTAGAGGCGGACAGCGAACTCACGCTCCCTAGATAAGAAGAAGTAGGTACCAATAAAGAAGATTCCTGTTGCCCAGGCTAATCCCTGAAGCATGCTTGAGGTTTGAGGAACTTCACCCTGGACTAAAGCACGTGACCAAGAATCCAAAATTGGAAACAGTGGGTTAACAATCTCTAGCGCCTTCAAGCTTGGATTTAATGCAGATGCTTCGTACAAGATTGGAGATAAATAAAGAAGCGTTCTCGTTAGATACGGCAAGAAGCTTGCGATATCTCTGAAGTAGACATTGATGCAAGAAATTGTGATTGCAAGTCCTAGTGCAAGAAAAACGGTAATCAACAGGACCGGAATAGCCCACAACATTTCAATGGTAAATGGTGAACCCATAATTGCTTTAATGACTAAAAAGACAATTAATGTTGGAACAAACTTAAAGATAGCAATTACTACCGCAGAAATTGGCAACATGATTCGTGGAAATGCTGTATTCAAAATTAGTCGCTGTCCAGCGGTAATTGATTTAACGCCGCCAGTTAATGAATTAGCAACTAAGTAAAAAAGGAAAAGACTTGCAGTTAAGTGCACATAGCGCGAACCATCTGTTGTTCCACCGATGATCACGATCAAAATAAAGTAGACGCCTGAAAGCAATAGTGGATTTAGGACAAGCCACAACTGCCCAAAAACCGAATCAAAGTGCTGTTCGCGAAGTTCAGATTTGGAGTACTCGGAGATAAATGTTCTACGGGACCACAGTGATTTCCAGTATTTCCCGAGTTTAGGTAGGCCAGCTCTAAATGGCTCATAAACCTGCAATGGGGTACTCACGGACGCAAGGTTACCGCAGGGGCTAGTGACTTCGGCGAAGTAAGAAATCCAAGCCCCCAAGAAATGTGCATTGTGAGCAAAATTGTTGGCAAACAAAGAATCTCACCCATGCTCTTACCAATTATTGTCGATGCTCCCAGGATAAACACTGAATAAACAAGTGCAGGGATAAAGAAAATTGGCGAAAGCAGCGCCCCACAAAGAATCGATAAAGATGTTGCAATCACAGTAAATGGTGGAGCTAAATATCGATAGTTGATACTTCCCTGATGTCTTCTTGAAACAACGCGGCGCCAGCGACCGTATTCGAAATACTGTTTAGCAAGGGCTTTGATTGTGGAACGTGGACGGTAGGTAACTATCAATCGTGGATCAAAGTAAACGACGCCACCTTTTTCGCGCAAGCGAAAATTAAGTTCCCAATCTTGTGCACGTATAAATCTTTCATCGAACCCGCCTACTGCAAGTAATGCTTCTTTTCTAAAGCACCCTAAGTAGACGGTGTCAGATTCACCCGCAATTCCACCAGTGTGAAACTTAGATGCGCCGACCCCAAGAGGACTGCGCATTGCCCTTGCGACACCTCGTTCAAAAAGGGAAACGCCTTCGGCTGCCATGATCCCGCCAACATTTACAGCACCTGTTTGACTAAGAACTTGAAAGGCAGTTTCACAATAATCAACTGGAATCTGAGAATGTCCATCAACTCGAACGATGATTGAATATCGAGCTGCAGCAATTGCAAGGTTTAAGCCTGCAGCTGTTTTGCCAGTTGGATTTTCCACAACGACAACGCGAGAGTCTCTCGATTGCATCGATTTGGCGATTTTCATCGTGTCATCCTGCGAAGGACCAACCGCAAGAATTACTTCGATAGCTCCAGAAAAACTCTGCGACAAGATCGAATTCACCGAATCTTCGAGATACTTTTCCTCGTTCAGGACAGGCAGGATGACCGAGATTTCTCGCTTCGGTGAGCCATATAACGTGTTCGCTGATGTCGACATAACGCGTACACGCTATCGCTCAAGTACTCTCTGACAGTGAAATCAACGCGGGCAATTCGGATTATTACCTCACTATCTGTGGGAGTAGTTCTGATTTCCGCCTTCTCATGGCTAGGTCTGGGACAGATCAGCGGCGCAATCGACCGCATCGACGCTTTCGGATCAATAACCGACCGTCCAGATAAGCCAAACAAAGCGCTTAACTATTTACTAGTCGGCTCTGATACTCGTGAAGGTCTGACTAAAGAACAAATGAAACTGCTCCGTGTTGGAAGCACAAAGACTGCTGCAGGTTCTAGATCTGACACTATGTTGATTGTTCACATTTCTAAAGCGCGCGACAAAGCAACGATTATTTCAATTCCCCGCGATTCTTTAGTGACGATTCCAGAACACCCTTCTTCATTGAACAAAGAGAAAATTATTCCTCCAGCCAAAGGAAAAATTAACGCAGCTTTCGCCTTTGGTGGTCCCCCACTCTTAATTCAAACAGTTGAAAATGAAACTGGAATTCGCATTGATCACTACATCGAAATTGGTTTTGCTGGTTTTGCCGGAATGGTTGATGCACTGGGTGGAATCGAAGTTTGCACAAAGCGAGATATTGATGACCCAGGTAGCCACTTAGTACTTCCTGCAGGCGTCCATACTCTTAATGGTGTCGAAGCTCTTAAGTATGTCCGAACACGTGACTTTGATGGAATGGGCGATCTCGGACGTATGCAACGCCAACAACAGTTTATGAGCGCCGTCCTTCGTAAAGTTACAAGCACTGGTGTTTTGCTTAATCCAGTCAAACTTGTAAATTTCTTTAACGCAGCGATTGCAACTGTTAAGACAGATTCAGAACTTAATAAGAGTGATTTGTTAACCCTTGCAAAGCAGATGAAGAATCTTTCTTCAAGCAATGTCCGCACGCTTACAATTCCTTTGGGAAACACTAATGCTCGTGTTCCAGGAGTCGGATCGGTAGTGACGTGGGATCCAGTGCTCGCCCCAGAACTATTTAATCGAATTCGTGAAGATTTGCCGCTCACTGATGAAGTAACCCCGACTCCTTCAGCATCATCGTCAACAACAGCTAAGCCAACTGTGATCGATAAATTTAAGACTCGTACCGCTGATGAAAATCCTTGCGGTGCTCTGAAGTAAACTCTGCGACATGACTCTAACTCTCTCGGTTGTTGGCTGCGGATATTTGGGAGCCACCCACGCTGCATGCATGTCTTCTTTAGGTTTTACTGTTGTTGGCGTGGATACAGATCCTGAAAAGGTTGCCCTTCTGCAAAGTGGAAAGTTGCCATTTTACGAGCCTGGGTTGGATACCTTGCTTGAACAAGAGATGAAAACTGGGCGACTGTCTTTCACCACAGATTTCTCTGCAGTTAAAGATGCAGATGTCCACTTTGTTTGCGTTGGAACTCCTCAAAGCAAAGATGGACTGGCGGCTGACCTTACATATGTGAAATCTGCTGTTGCAGCGATCGCCCCACATCTTAAGGATGGATCTCTAGTTGTTGGTAAATCAACTGTCCCAGTTGGTACCGCGCAAGGTTTGCGCGAAGAACTAGCAAAGATTGCACCACAAGCGGATTTAGCATGGAACCCAGAGTTCCTTCGTGAAGGTTTCGCAGTTGAAGATACTTTGACCCCTAACCGCTTGGTTGTTGGTGTGGCAAATGATCGCGCAGAAGAAATTCTCAAAGAGGTTTATGAGCCTGTGATTGCTCTTGGCACTCCATGGATCCGTGCAGATCTACCAACTTCAGAATTAGTAAAAGTTGCTGCTAATTCATTTCTTGCAACAAAGATTTCATTTATCAACGCCATGGCTGAAGTCTGCGAAGCTGCAGGCGGAGATGTCACCGTCTTAGCAAAAGCTATTGGTTATGACCCACGTATTGGTAATCGCTTCTTACAAGCCGGTATTGGTTTTGGTGGCGGCTGTCTTCCTAAGGATATTCGTGCATTTATGGCTCGAGCTGAAGAACTTGGCGCTAAGCAAGCGCTGGAATTCTTGCGTGAGATCGATGCAATTAACTTGCGTGCGCGCCAACGCGTTATCGATGTTGTGCGCGGAGAGCTTTCAGAAGATTTAACCAAGTACAAAATCGCTGTATTAGGTGCGACTTTCAAGCCCGACAGTGATGATGTGCGTGATTCCCCAGCACTTGATATTGCGGCTCAGTTGCAAGCAGCAGGGGCAATTGTTGTTGTCCATGACCCACAAGGTATCGAGCCTGCACGCAAGCGTTTTCCAAATCTGCAATACCAAGAGGTAGTTACAGATGCGCTTAAAGATGCTGACTTGATTTTGCATTTAACTGAGTGGAAGGAATACCGCCAGATCGATCCAGCGGCAATTGCTTCTCTTGTTAAGTCAAAGATCATCATTGATGGCCGCAATATGTTGGATCGCACCTTGTGGCGAAAAGCTGGTTGGAAATTCCACGCTTTAGGTCGTACCGATTAATTCCAAAGAAACAATTGATGCGGTCCTGTCACTTAAGACATGGGCCGTGGTTGGACTGAGCAATAACCCTGAAAGAGCAGCTTTTGGAGTTGCTCGACTTTTGCAGGATAAAGGGCATCAAATAATTCCGGTGCATCCAAAAGCTGAAACCGTTCACGGAGAAACTGCCTACACAACACTTTCGGAAATTCCAGTTGAAGTAGATGTTGTTGATTGTTTTGTGAATTCTCAACTAGTTGGCTCGGTCGTTGATGAAGCAATCGCAATCGGAGCAAAAGCTGTCTGGCTTCAGCTTGATGTAATTGATGACGAAGCTATTGCGCGAGCACAAGCAGCAGGTTTGTTAACAGTCATGGATCGTTGCCCAGCGATCGAATACCGGGCACGTTAGAACTTTATTCGTCAATTTCACCATGCATGTATTCAAGTGCATGCTCTATTTCTTCAATTAGTTTGGTCAGATTACTTCCGGCAATAGTGATGTGCCCCATTAATTCACCTGGCGTGGATGAATTCTTGTATTGATGGAACTTAAGCGCAGGTGTACGAGCCATAAGATGTAGATAAGGTCGGTACATATCGGGTTTTTCGCCACAGTAAAAATTTCCAGTCACAACAAATTGCGCAGACATGGCTGGGTCCCCTAAAGGTAAATCCAATATTGCACGCAGGTGTTGTTCATACTGACTTGTGACTGATCCATCAATAGTCCAATTACCCGAGCTATTTGGGTGCATTTCAACATTTACTATAAACAATTCATCATCTTTAACCGACATCTCAACTGCAATTACTCCTACCGCACCAGCTGCTGCAGAAAAATCAAGAGCTAGTTGTTGAGCTTTTTCTTGCAATGCATCAGACAAATGAGGTGCTGGAGTAATGCTCATTGTCCACCTGTTATCAGTCGTAATGATTTCAGAAGGTGCCCAGCTCGTTGCCTGTCCATGTGGTGACCGTGCAACCATCACACAAAACTGTGCGCCCTTTACTGGCTTTGCACCCAAACTGTCCTTTGAATAAGAGTATGCAGAAATTGATGGACGCACAGTCATGCCAGCTGTCACTAATCTTTGAGCAATTGCTGGAAAATCTGATGTGGTCACGACAGTAACAACATCACATTGTGCGGCGATACTTTGAACTGCAGCTTTTGAATCACAATGGATCAGCTCGACACCCAAGGCGCTAGCTGGAGACAAGAACATCCTGAACGTGGGCCCATCAGAGACAACGCCAACAGTTGGAAAGGTTTTTCTCACGCGCCTATCGTAGATGTAACGATAGTGTTAGCGCTGTACTGAAGGTCACTTTAAATGCAGAACTAGAGAGTTTGATATCCATGACAACAATTGTTTTAGCATCTCAATCAACGAGCCGTCGCCGTTTATTAGAGTCCGCCGGGCTTTCCCCAAAGATAATTGTCAGTCATGTCGACGAAGAGACCGATTTCTTTAACTCGCTATCCCCTGCCGATATGGTGATCGCTTTAGCAATTACTAAAGCGCACACGGTTCGCGAGCAAATCGATTTTCCAGCAATCATTATCGGTTGTGATTCGACATTTGAATTTGATGGAAAATCTTTGGGTAAGCCAGGAACGCCAGAAATTGCAACCGAGCGTGCAAAGCGAGTTCGAGGAAATTCTGGGTTATTGCACACTGGACACTGCATTATTGATACCGCAAAAGATATTGAGATTTCTGATCGAGTCACCACCCGAGTCAGTTTTGATCACATGAGTGATGAAGAAATTGCGGATTACGTTGCAACTGAAGAACCTCTACATGTGGCAGGCGGATTTACTCTAGATGGCTTCAGCTCTGCCTTTATTCCATCCATTGAAGGTGATTACACAAATGTGGTGGGCATCTCTATGCCATTTGTTCGCAAGGCTTTTGCAAACCTCGGGTACTCCTGGCCTGAAGCCAAGCAGATGAAATAACCGCGGCTGCCACCTTTATGACATTATTGCCGCATGACACAGACCGAACTTCTTTACAAAGACCCACTGGCAGCAGCTGAAAAAGCTGCAGCTGAAATTGCGGCAAAGACCGGAATTGCTCAGCACGATGTTGCACTCGTTATGGGATCGGGTTGGGTCAGTGCAGTAGATGCACTAGGAACACCAGTTTTTGAATGCAACGCTGAAGAGTTCACTGGTTTTTTCGCTCCTGCTGTCGAAGGTCATTCAGGCAAGGTTCGCTCATACGAAATCGAAAGCAATGGAAAGAAATTACGAGCTTTAGTTTTTCTAGGTAGAACCCACCTTTATGAAGGCAAAGGAATTGAGCCTGTAGTTCATAGTGTTCGTACCGCAGTTAAAGCTGGCTGCAAAGTAGTTATCTTGACTAATGCATGTGGAGGAATCAACACTTCATACACAGTCGGACAGCCTGTATTGATTCGCGATCACATCTCATTGACGGCAGTTTCACCTCTTTCAGGTGCAACATTTGTTGATCTTACGGATCTCTATAGCAAGCGAATTCGCGAAATCGTAAAGAAAGAAGATTCATCTCTACAAGAAGGTGTTTACGTACATTGGCGCGGTCCAACTTATGAAACTCCTGCTGAAATTTTAATGATGCGAACAATGGGTGCTGATCTAGTTGGAATGTCTACAGTTCCAGAAGCGATCGCAGCACACGCATTAGGTGCTGAAGTTCTCGGAATTTCTCTAGTCACAAATGCTGCAGCTGGAGTAACTGGTGAAAAACTTAACCATGAAGAGGTAATTGCAGCCGGTAAAGCCGCGGCAGATCGTATGGGCGCACTTCTCAAAGGTGTTATTCCGAAGTTACTCTAAGCACATGGATCACGTACTGGAGCAGGAAGTCAAAGCTTGGATTGCTGATGATCCAGATCCAGTAACCGCTGCACAATTACAGCAATGGCTTGATGCCGGTAATGAAACTGAATTGCGTGCATCCTTTAATGGTTTTCTACAATTTGGCACCGCGGGACTGCGTGGACCGGTTAGACCTGGGCCATCTGGAATGAATCGCGCGGTTGTTGGTCGCGCTGCCACTGGCATTGTGGCTTACATGAAAGAGCGTAATTTAACTTCGGTGGTAATTGGCCGCGATGCTCGATATGGCTCTGAAGATTTCACCTTTGAAACCGCGGAAATAATGAGCGGTGCCGGTATGAAGGTTTTTGTCTTACCTCGCCCACTACCAACACCAGTTTTAGCTTATGCAACAAATGAACTTCAGTGCGATGTCGGAATCATGGTTACCGCTAGTCATAACCCACCACAGGACAATGGCTACAAGGTCTATCTCGGTGGAACTGTTGATGGAATCCATTACCGAGGATCTCAAATCGTTTCACCAACAGATGAAGCTATTGCAGCAAAGATTGCTGCAATTACATCTTTGAAATCACAACCGCGCGGAAAAGTGTGGGAGCTGTTGGGCGAGGAAATTGTCGAGCAGTACATAGATCGAACTGCGGCATTGGCAGCAAAGCCTGGATCTTTGCGAATTGTTTACACCGCTATGCATGGTGTCGGTACTGAAACAATCCAGCGAGTTTTTCACAAAGCAGGATTTCAGTCACCCATCTTGGTGCAAGCACAAGCTGCGCCAGATCCTGATTTTCCTACGGTAGCTTTTCCAAACCCTGAAGAACCGGGTGCAATTGATTTGGCACTTGAAACTGCAAAAGCATTTGATGCTCACTTAGTTATAGCCAATGATCCTGATGCTGATCGATGCGCAGCTGCAATCAATGATCCAGCAACTGGGTGGCGAATGCTACGCGGAGATGAGTTAGGCGCGATATTTGCCGAATCAATTGCTCGCAAAATCGATTCAGGAATTTTTGCTAACTCTATTGTTTCATCATCTATTGTTCGAAAAATTGCTGCCCATTACACGCTTGATTTCAAGGAAACTTTGACCGGCTTTAAGTGGCTGGCAAAAATAGAGAACCTAACCTTTGGTTACGAAGAAGCTCTCGGATATGCAGTAGATGCAATGACGGTCAACGATAAAGATGGAATTTCAGCCGCCATTACTTTGGCTCAAATTGCAACAGATCTAGCAGCTGAAGGTAAAACCATTCTTGATTTGCTTGATGAAGTGTGGGCACGGCATGGTTTTCATGCAACTGAACAAATCTCAATTCGCCTCAGTGATCTTTCTAAGATTGGTGTCATCCTCGGAGGCTTGCGCAGCAATCCACCCAAAGAGATTGCTGGAAGATCAGTTACTTCAATCGATGATTTAGCAAAACCCACCGATGGCTTGCCACCAACTGATGGAATTCGAATCTGGCTAGATGGTGGAGTGCGAATCATCATTCGCCCAAGCGGTACCGAAGCAAAAATGAAGTGTTACATTGAGGCAATTGAAAGGGATTCCAAGGCTGCTCAGGTAGTTTTGGATCAACTACGACCACCGCTGAAGGAATTGTTATCGTGAGTTTTTACGGTTTAGTTGATGGCAGTGAAGCCTCGCTAAAGAGCTACCTCAACAATCTTTCAGGTGTCGACCAAGTGGGCGCAGATGCTCGCGCTGGGATGCTTGCCACCCGAAGCATTAAGACAAGTTCTAAGCGCTGGGCAATTGAAACCGCAATCACCATGGTTGATTTAACAACTTTAGAAGGTGCCGATACTCCTGGCAAAGTTAAAGCTTTGTGCACGAAAGCAGTTCGACCAGACCCAACTGATTCAACGGTCCCAAGTGTTGGAGCGGTGTGTGTCTACAACGACATGGTTTCGGTAGCTCGAACACACCTAGATTTAATTGGTGGGCAGCATGTTCCGGTGGCTGCCGTTTCGACAGCCTTTCCTTCAGGTCGAGCATCAATGCCGGTAAAAATTCAAGATACTCAAGATGCAATCGATGCTGGAGCCGCTGAAATCGACATGGTGATTGATCGTGGCGCTTTTCTTGCAGGTCGCTACATCGATGTCTTTAATGAAATTGTGCAGATTAAGCAAGTGTGCGGAAACAAGGCACACCTTAAAGTTATTTTTGAAACCGGCGAACTTGTTACCTATGACAATGTCCGGAAAGCATCGTTCTTGGCAATGGCTGCCGGTGCTGACTTCATTAAAACTTCAACTGGAAAGGTGGCACCTGCTGCAACTCCCCCAGTTGTTTTGGTGATGCTGGAAGCGGTTCGCGATTTCTATGAGATGACCAATACCAGAATTGGCGTGAAGCCAGCTGGTGGGATCAGAAATACAAAGGATGCAATCAAGCAATTAGTTTTGGTCAATGAAACTGTTGGACCAGATTGGCTCAATCCGAAGCTATTTCGTATTGGTGCTAGTGCTTTGCTCAATGATCTATTGATGCAACGCATGAAGTTAGATGAAGGTTATTACTCAAGCCCTCAGTATGTGACGATGGATTAGTGGAGAGAACAATGAGCTTCGAATACGCACCAGCACCTGAATCAAGAGCCGTGGTTTCAATTAAACCAAAGTACGGTCACTTCATTGGTGGAAAATTTGTTGCAGGAAGCAAACACTTTCCGACAATCAACCCTGCTACTGAAGAGGTACTGAGCCAGATCGCACTTGCTGGCAAAGCTGAAGTTGATGCTGCAGTAAAGGCAGCGCGCAAGGCTTACACATCAACCTGGTCAAAGATGTCAGGCAAAGAGCGCGGAAAGTACCTGTATCGAATCGCTCGAATCATGCAGGAACGTGCTCGCGAATTTGCAGTGCTAGAGACTCTCGATAACGGAAAGCCAATTCGCGAATCCAGAGACACTGATATTCCATTAGCTGCAGCTCACTTTTTTTATCATGCAGGGTGGGCAGACAAGCTTGAATACGCTGGTCTTGGAACATCACCAAAGCCACTTGGTGTTGCCGGACAAATCATTCCTTGGAACTTCCCGCTTTTGATGTTGGCTTGGAAAGTTGCACCAGCGCTAGCAACAGGAAACACCGTTGTTCTAAAGCCTGCTGAATCAACTTCATTAACTGCGCTTTTGTTCGCCGAAGTGTGTCAGCAAGCTGAACTTCCTGCCGGAGTCGTCAATATTGTTACTGGCGACGGTTCAACGGGTGCACTGATTGTTAACCATCCAGACATCGACAAGATTGCTTTTACTGGCTCTACTGAAGTTGGAAAGATCATTGCTCGCGCAGTGGCACCAACCAAGAAGAGTGTGACGCTAGAACTTGGTGGAAAAGCTGCCAATATCGTTTTTGAAGATGCGCCAATTGATGAAACAGTTGAAGGAATTGTGAACGGAATCTTCTTCAATCAGGGACATGTATGTTGCGCGGGATCACGCCTCTTGCTCCAAGAAAATGTGGCTGAAGAAGTTCTACACAAGTTAAAGAACCGCATGGAAAAGATTCGTGTCGGTGATCCAATGGACAAGAACACCGATGTTGGAGCGATTAACAGCAAAGAACAGCTTGCCAAGATCATTGAACTTGCAGCTGCCGGCGATGCTGAAGGCGCAGAACGTTGGAGTCCGGCTTGTAATCTTCCAGGAAAAGGTTTCTGGTTTGCCCCAACAATCTTTACCGGTGTTACACAAGCACATCGAATTGCGCGGGAAGAAATCTTTGGACCAGTTCTATCGGTTCTTACCTTTAGAACTCCACAAGAGGCCATCGAAAAGGCGAATAACACCCCATTTGGCCTTTCTGCAGGCATCTGGAGCGAAAAGGGTTCTCGCACATTGTGGGCATCGCAACAGTTACGCGCTGGCGTAATTTGGGCGAATACATTTAATAAGTTCGATCCAACATCTCCATTTGGTGGTTACAAGGAATCGGGGTGGGGCCGCGAAGGTGGACGTCACGGCCTGTCTGCATATTTGAAGGGAGTTAGCCATGAGTAATCGAATCGATGTAAAGAAGACTTACAAGCTATACATCAATGGCGCATTTCCTCGCACAGAATCTGGACGTACCTATGAAGTAAAGAGTGCCAAGGGAGTCTTTATTGCAAACCCATGCTTGGCATCTCGTAAAGATTTGCGCGAGGCAGTTGTAGCAGCGCGCGCGGCTCATTCTGGCTGGAACAAAGCAACGGCTTACAACCGTGGACAGATTTTGTATCGCATTGCTGAAATGCTAGAAGGTCGGCGTGCACAGTTTGTGGACGAGATCATGCAGGTCACTGGTGTTACAAAGGTAAAGGCTGAAAAGGAAGTAAGTGATTCGGTTGATCGTCTAGTTTGGTATGCAGGTTGGACCGACAAGATTGCATCCCTTTCAGGTTCAACTAACCCAGTTGCTGGACCTTTCTATAACTTTACAATTCCTGAAAGCATGGGAGTTGTTGCGGCAATTGCGCCAGAGACACCATCACTTCTTGGTTTTATCGATGTCGTGGCACCAATCATCACATCTGGAAACACGGTTGTAGTTTTGGCGAGCACGAAAGCGCCATTGTCAGCGATGACCTTTGCAGAAGTTTTGGCAACAAGTGATCTGCCACATGGAGTAATTAATATCTTGACTGGTAAAAAAGAGGAGATTGCTCCTTGGATGGCATCACATATGGATATTGATGCGTTAGATATCTCAGGTCTGCCAGCAAAACTTCATGCAGAGACAAAGGTTGCTGGGGCTGAAAACCTCAAGCGTATTCATTCATTTAAGTCAGCTGACCCTGGACGAATCATCGCCTTCATGGAGGCCAAGACTGTGTGGCACCCGATTGGTTTGTAGAAACTAGGCCTATAAAGCCTATGAATTAACGGTTGTAAGCCACAACTGTTCTACGCCTTGTACATCTAGATCCAGAGTTACTCGTACCTTGGCTGAATCTTCAAGGTCAAGCGGTTCTAGCTCTTTTAAGAATGCATCGCGTCGATCAACAATTGTTTGACCACGAGCAGGGCCCGATGATGTGTCTACAACAACATCAAACATTTCAGTTGTAAACAGATCTGGGCGAATAACGCTAGCTACGGCTCCGTAATCTCCCAGTGTTACCGGAGAAACGCCAAGACGTTCCATAAATGCCAGGGCAAGTGATCCACCAAATTGTGCAGCCCGATTATCTGAGTTCTGCATTTGGGTTGCTTGTTCGCGATTGATTCCGGGACGCATAAAGACATCTAATCCATACATGGTAATTGGGACTCCACTTTGGAAAACTATTGCTGCAGCTTCAGGATCATGCCACACATTAAATTCGGCGGCCGCAGTTGCATTTCCTGCTGATGCAGATCCACCCATCAAAACAATTCGGTGAACTTTCTTGGCAGTTTCAGGAAAGGCACGCAAGAACAATGCGATATTTGTCAGAGGTGCTAAGGGAACGATAGTTACAGGATCTTTTGATTGTTCCACCAAATCTCGCAGTAGTTCAATAGCAGAACGAGAATCAACCTTGCGTTGTGAAGGTGCGATCCCTAAATCACCCATGCCATCTGCGCCATGAACATATTCGGCATATTGGCTCTTTCCAAGCAATGGCTTTAAAGCTCCGCGAGCAACTGGAATGTCAGGCGCACCTGCTGCATCTAGAACTTTTAGCGTATTGGCTACAACTTGATCAATATTGGTGTTTCCATCGACACATGTAATGCCCAAGAGATTGATGTCTGGATGCAGCGCCGCAAAGAGAACAGCGAAAGCATCATCTACACCAGTATCTACATCCAGAATGATTGAAGTTTTAGTCATAACCGCTAGCCTAGCGTTATGAGACCGTCAGTAATAGTTGTCGTAGGCAGCGCCATGATGGATTTAACCGCCTATGCCGATGTGCTTCCAGAACCAGGTCAAACCCTTGCGGGCCAGCTCTTTACGACTGGTTTCGGTGGCAAGGGTGCAAACCAAGCGGTTATGGCGGCCAATTGCGGGGCTCAAGTTCATTTCATCGGAAAACTTGGTGATGATGTTTTCGGAAAGGCAATTGCCGAAAACTTTGTGAAGGTTGGAATTAATTCGCAGTTCGTAGAAACAAGTACTACTCCCAACGGTGTTGCCCACATCTGGGTTGATGGAAAAGGCGAAAACCGAATCATCATTATTCCCGGAGCAAACCACGAAATTGAAACTGCCAAGGCGATCGAAGCAATTAATTCGATTCAGAATCTAGAAATAGTTGTTGCTCAATGTGAGATAAAACAAGAAGTAACGTTGGCCGCTTTCAGGGCGGCAAAAGCTCGGGGTTGTACAACCATTTTAAACCCTGCGCCGTACCAAGAGATTTCGGCAGAGTTACTAAATTTGTGCGACTGGATTATTCCTAATGAAACAGAGTTCCGAGAATTACATGGATCTTTGCCCGCAAATGATGAAGTTCTTAAAACCTTTAGACCTGGCAAGAATTCAATCGTGACGTTAGGCAGTAAAGGCGCGGTCTACATCAGCGCCGATGGACAGATCCACCATGCACCTGCCCCACAAGTCACCGCAGTTGATACCACTGGTGCTGGAGATGCTTTTGTCGGAAGCTTTGCTTTTGCATTAGCAAGTGGCCAGGATCCAGTGATGGCCATGAAATTTGGAATAAAGATTGCCTCACTTACTGTTACCCGTAAAGGTGCGCAGTCTTCATACCCAGATCAAACTGAAATAGCGACGCTTTCGTAACCACGCAAAACAAAAGTAGGGCGCCGTATAGGTTCAGCAGCTAAGTGCATCGTTGGGTACTTTTCCCATAACGCTGGCAGTGAAACACTCATTTCCAATCGAGCAAGTGGTGCGCCTAAGCAAAAGTGAATGCCTGCGCCAAAACCAATATGCGGGTTTGGATCACGAGTTAAATCCATGGTTTCAGGGGCTGAAAACACCGTTTCATCACGGTTTGCTGACCCAATTAGGGCTGCGATCTTTTGTCCTTCTTGGATTTGAACTCCCCCAACCTCGGTATCTGCTGTTGCTGTACGTTCAAACAAATGAAGTGGTGCATCAAAACGCATGAACTCTTCTAATGCGGTATTGGTAATTTCGCGTGGAGTTTCGCGAAGTAGTTTTACTTGATCTGGGCGCTGCAGGGCTGCGACCATTCCATTGCCAAATGCATTAACGCTTGCTTCGTGTCCGGCGTTTAAAAGCAAAATGCAGGTCGCAACTAGCTCCTGCATATTCAGTTTTTCGCCGTTTTCTTCAACACTTGCTAAATCAGAGATCAAATCCTGACCGGGATTCTTTTTGCGGCTCTCGGCCAAATCACGCACATACTGTGCAAATTCAGCCGCAGCTTGCTTGGCTTCAGTTTGATACTGCACCGATGGATTAACTTCATACATCTTGACTATTGCTTGCGACCAAGGTCGAAGTAAATGCTCTTCTGAATCTGGAAAACCTAACAAGTCAGCAATGATCTTGACTGGCAACGGTTCGGCATAATCAGCGATCAGATCAAAACTCTTTCCATCTTTTAATTTGTCATCGATCGCATCAAGTAATTGTTCGGTAATGCGAGAAACCGCAGGTCGCATGCCTTCGATCTTTTGACGATTAAAAGCCTTTGCAACTAATGAACGCAAGCGGGTGTGCTTAGGTGGTTCGCTATCTAAGATTGAATCAGCATGAAGCCAGTTGAAGATTTCCCATTCAAAATCAGGTGTCTTTTCTTTAAAAATTCGCCCCAAGGACTTATTGCGAAAGACATCATTGGCATCGCTATGTCGGGCCGCCAAGAACATCTGCATACCTTCATGCCACACCGGACCGGGTGCACTTCTTAACTGTTTAAGTGCTGGATAAGGATCTGCGACAAAATGTGGATCTGTAAAATCAATCATGAACCAGCTGAGACCTTGGCATAACCTGGCTTGATAATTTGGTCGATAATTGCAAGACGCTCTGGATACGGGATAAATGCGCTCTTCATAGCGTTAATTGTGACTCTTTGGAGCTCGGCAAAGTCCCAACCAAAAGCCTTTACAGCTTCTTCCATCTCATATGACAATGAAGTCTGACTCATTAATCGGTTGTCAGTATTTAGTGTGACACGAAAACGAAGCTTAGCTAGTGCTCCAATTGGATGTTCGGCATAACTTGCTGCAGCACCAGTTTGAAGGTTTGACGTTGGGCACAGTTCAAGTGGAATCCTGCGATCACGAACGTAGGCCGCTAGTCGACCTAACTTTGGTTCTGGACCAGAAAAATCGATGTCATCGATAATGCGAACACCGTGACCTAGTCGTTCTGCTCCGCAGATTTGGATTGCTTCCCAGATTGAGGGGATTCCATACGCTTCACCAGCATGGATAGTAAAATGGGCATTTTCTTTACGAAGATAATCAAAAGTATCTTTTTGATCAGACGGCGGGAAACCATCTTCAGGACCAGCGATATCAAAGCCTACGACTCCTTTTTCTCGGTACTTAACGACTAATTCAGCAACTTCTTGAGATTTCTTATTTTGACGCATTCCACATAACAAAGAACGCACTTGGATTGTGAATCCTTCTGCCTTTGCCTCTTGCATTCCTAACTTGTAACCTTCTAATGTCGCTTCCACAACATCAGACATTGATAATCCTTTTTCAGTAAATAATTCAGGTGCTCCGCGGACTTCGGCGTAGACGACACCATCACGAGCTAGATCCAACGCGCACTCGCGTGCCACTCGGACAACATCTTCGTATCTTTGCATTACCGCGATCGTGTGGGAGAAGGTTTCCAAGTAGCGAACTAATGAACCAGAATCACATGATTCGCGAAACCAAGTTGCAAGCTCTGCTGCATCATGAGTTGGAAGTGCGGTGTAGCCAATCTCTTGAGCGATATCGATGATTGTTTGCGGACGTAATCCACCATCTAAGTGATCATGCAACATCACTTTAGGAACAACTTTGATCTGTTCCTTTGTCGGAATGCTGTTCATGCTCATCTGGTGTACCCCTTAATCAACGATACGTTCAACAATAAGCGGAAGTCGATCAATTCCGCTAACTGGCATTTCACCTATTGTCACAGAGTTATCCAAAGACTCCAGAGCCCGCGTAAAGGCCGCTGGGGTGTCTGTATGGAGCGTGTATAGCGGTGCTCCGGCGGCGATGGTGTCCCCTGGCTTAGCGTGAATCTCGATTCCAGCGCCAGCTTGGACAGCTTCACCTTGGCGTGAACGGCCTGCGCCCAAACGCCAAGCGGCCATGCCAACTTTCATGGCATCCATAGAAAGAATTGTTCCACTGCTTTGGGCAGTCACAACTGTGTTTTCGCGAGCAACCGGAAGCTTTGCATCTGGATCTCCGCCTTGGGCCGAAATCATCTGACGCCACACATCCATAGCTTTTCCATTTTTCAATGCTGCTGCTGGATCTGCTCCGCTAATGCCGGCAAGTTCTAACATTTCTTGGGCAAGCAAAACTGTTAGCTCAACAATATCTGCCGGTCCACCTCCTGCTAGAACTTCGACTGACTCTCGAACTTCTAACGCGTTTCCGGCAGTTAATCCAAGTGGAACATCCATAGCTGTTACTAGTGCAAGAGTTTTGACACCTGCGCGCTTACCTAAACCAACCATGACATGGGCTAATTCTTTGGCTTTTGCTGGATCGCTCATGAAAGCACCCGCACCGGTTTTAACATCTAGAACTAGCGCACTCGTTCCTTCGGCAATCTTCTTGCTCATAATTGATGATGCAATTAATGGAATCGCTTCAACTGTAGCTGTTACATCACGAAGTGCGTACAACTTTTTATCCGCCGGAGCTAAGCCCGCACCTGCCGCGCAAATAACCGCTCCGCAATCTTGCAAAACTTTCAACATTTCTTCGTTAGATAAAGTTGCTCGCCAGCCCGGAATAGATTCGAGTTTGTCTAAAGTTCCACCGGTATGACCTAAGCCGCGACCAGATAATTGAGGAACAGCTGCGCCACAAGCGGCAACTAATGGGGCCAAAGGCAAAGTAATTTTGTCGCCGACTCCACCTGTTGAATGCTTATCAACTGTTGGCCTAGATAATGCTGACCAATTCATGCGTTCACCGCTGTTGATCATGGCATCGGTCCAGCGCGAAATTTCGCGATTTTCCATTCCGTTGAGCAAGATAGCCATAAGCAAGGCTGACATTTGCTCATCTGCAACTGCGCCACGGGTGTAAGCGTCAATAACCCAATCTATTTGTGGGTCTGTCAGTGAATGATGATCACGCTTTGCCGCAATGATTTCTGCGGCGGAGAAGGCTTCAATCATTTAACGCTCGTTGCGATCTAGATCCTCGGGTCCAAAAGCCCATGGAAGCATCGCTGACATCTTTTGTGGACCATCATCGGTCATCAACAGCGCTTCGGGGCCACCATGTTCAAATAAAAGCTGACGGCAACGCCCACATGGTGCAAGGTAATTTCCTTGTCCATCTACGCAAACAATTGCCATCAAGCGGCCGCCACCTGTTGAACAGAGGTTAGAAACCAACCCACATTCGGCGCACAAGCCAACACCGTAGCTAGCGTTTTCGACATTGCAACCAGTAACGATTCGGCCATCATTTACTAAAGCTGCAACACCAACTGGAAACTTTGAATACGGCGCATACGCCATCTTCATCGCACCAATTGCTGCTTGGTGAATCGAATCCCAGTTAATTGTTGTCATCGAAGTCCGCCGCGACGGTAAGGAATTCCATCTGCTGCAGGCATTCGTAATCTTTGCGAGGCAAGTGCCATCACCAAAATTGTTGCAATGTATGGAGTCATTGTTACCAACTGACCTGGTAGCTCATCAACTGCGAAGTAGAACCACAAAGTAA
>CAYMNN010000002.1:21651-43720 GCA_964391815.1 uncultured Candidatus Planktophila sp. | reverse complement strand
ACCGACACTATGCAGTGTTTGAGACTGCCCTCTCTACCGTTGGAGTACCGAGGCTCTTGATGAAGCAATCTTAGCGGTAGGCAGGAGCAACGCCACCAACGGCATCACCCACAACGTGAACGCGCATCGCGTTGGTCGACCCCGGAATTCCTGGAGGAGATCCAGCAACAATTACTACATTCTCGCCTATGTGAGCGCGGCCAGATTCAATTAACAATGTATCGGCCTGCTTCACCATCTCATCTGTGTGCTTAACCATCGGAGTTACCTCCGGTTCAACTCCCCACGACAATGCCAGGCGGTTGTAGGTTCCAATTTCTGGAGTAAAGGCAACGATTGGAATAGGCGAACGCAAGCGCGCCATTCTGCGCGCAGAGTCTCCTGATTGAGTAAAAGTCACCAAGTACTTGGCACCAACAATTGCGCCTACTTCAGCAGCTGCGCGAGTAATTGCACCGCCCTTTGTTTTTGGAGTTGTGCGCAAGGCGCGAATCATTTCGAAGCCACCTTCTTCGGTGCGAGCAATAATGCGAGCCATGGTTGCAACTGCTTCAATGGCAAAAACACCAACAGATGTCTCACCTGACAACATCAAAGCATCTGCGCCATCTAGAACCGCGTTTGCACAATCTGTTGCTTCAGCGCGAGTTGGTGAAGAGTTTGTGATCATCGAATCAAGCATCTGCGTAGCAACAATGACCGGCTTGGCGGCTTCACGTGCAAGTTCAATACAGCGCTTTTGAACAAGTGGTACTTCTTCAATCGGCATCTCTACGCCGAGATCACCGCGTGCGACCATGATGCCGTCAAAGGCGGCAACAATTTCTTCCAAATTATCTACCGCTTGTGGCTTTTCAATCTTGGCAATAACTGGAATACGGAAACCAATTTCATCCATGATTGCGTGAACATCTTTAATGTCGGCAGCATTTCTAACAAATGAAAGTGCGATGAAATCCGCGCCAGCTTTCATGCCCCAACGTAGATCTTCTTTATCTTTTTCTGAAAGTGCAGGAACTGAAACAGCAACACCCGGCAAATTAATGCCCTTGCTGTTACTGACTGCTCCTGGCTGAATAACTTTTGTAACTACATCGTTGCCTTTAACTTCTACAACTTCTACCGTTACTTTTCCATCATCAATAAGAATGCGATCACCTGGCTTGCAATCTCCTGGTAAACCTTTGTAGGTAGTACCGACGCGATCTTTGGTGCCTTCGACTTCATCTGTGGTGATTGTGAAAATGTCACCACGTTCTAATTCATGTGGGCCATTAGCAAATCGCGCAAGACGAATCTTGGGACCCTGAAGGTCTACAAGGATTGCAACTGGCTTACCTGCAGCCTTTGCCGCTTCGCGCACGCGATCAAGTCGGCTTTGGTGCTCTTCATATCCACCGTGAGAAAGGTTTAAGCGGGCCATATTCATTCCGGCCTCGATGAGCTCCTTAACCTTTTCAGGTGATTCAACGGCAGGACCCATCGTGCAAACAATTTTCGCTCTACGCATGTATGTACCTTAAACCATCAAAGGACGGTCAGTTGGCGCAATCGGTGAAGGAAGTTGTGTGCGTCCAGTGAGATATCTATCAACTGAAGCTGCTGCGCTTCGACCTTCGGCAATTGCCCACACGATCAGTGATTGACCGCGACCAGCATCGCCTGCGACGAAGATTCCTTCTTCAGTAGTTTGGAAATTTTCATCGCGCTTAATGTTTCCACGATCATCTAGTTCAACTTCTAGCTGAGAAATCAACGCGGACTTTTCAGGACCAGTAAAGCCCATGGCCATGAATACAAAATCGCAAGGGATTTCTTTTTCAGATCCAGCAACTGGTTCAAACTTTCCATTGACGAATTGAGTTTCAACAATCTTGAGTGCACGTAAGTTGCCTTGCCCATCCCCCAAGAATTCTTCGGTGCTCACCGAGAACATTCGATTGTCTTGCTCTTCGTGTGCGCTGGAAACACGATAAATCATTGGGTAAGTCGGCCACGGTTGACCTGAAGGGCGCTCATCAGTTGGACGAGGCATGATTTCAAGTTGAGTAACACTTGCTGCACCTTGGCGAACTGAAGTTCCTAAACAATCAGCTCCGGTGTCTCCACCGCCAAGAATGACAACATGCTTTCCTGCCACGTTAATTGGTGGAACTTCAACTTCGCCTAACGCTTGCTTGTTTCCCCATGGTAAAAATTCCATGGCTTGATAAATTCCCTTAAGTTCGCGGCCTTTAATTGAAAGATCGCGCCACTGTGTTGATCCAACTGCCAAAATAACTGCATCGTATTTCTTGCGCAGATCAGAGCCAGTTAGTTCGTTACCAACATCAACACCTGGGCGAAAACGGGTTCCTTCTTTTTCCATCTGCTCTAAACGGCGATCAAGAATGTGCTTTTCCATCTTGAATTCTGGAATTCCGTAACGCAGTAATCCACCAATCTTGTCGGCGCGCTCGTAAACCGCAACAGTGTGGCCTGCGCGAGTGAGCTGCTGGGCAGCGGCCAAACCTGCAGGCCCAGAGCCAATAACTGCGACTGTTTTTCCAGTAAGACGATCTGGTGCTAAAGGCTTTACGTTTCCTGCACCAAATGCTTCTTCGATTGTACGAAGTTCGATCTGCTTAATTGTCACTGCATCGCGATTGATTCCGACAACGCAGGCGGTTTCACATGGTGCTGGGCAAAGACGTCCAGTAAATTCTGGAAAATTGTTGGTTGCGTGCAAACGATCGATCGCTTCATTGGTATCGCCGCGATACATCAAATCGTTCCACTCTGGAATTAAATTGCCGAGTGGGCAACCGTTGTGACAGAACGGAATACCGCAATCCATGCAGCGGCCTGCCTGCTTTTGCAGATGCTCCATGCTTTGTGGCTCATAAACTTCACGCCAGTCTTTGATGCGTACATCAACTGGACGACGCTTAGGAGTTTCGCGAGGCGTTGTCATGAAACCTTTTGGATCAGCCATTAGCCGCAACCTCCATTACTAGTGCATCAACCGGTAGACCTTCGCGAGTTGCTCGCTCCATTGCAGCAAGTACACGCGCATAGTCACGCGGCATAATCAATGAGATTCGAGCCAAGCTCTTCTCCCAATCCTTCAGCAGTGCATTTGCAACCTCAGATCCAGTTTCGGCAAAGTACTTCGAGATGTGATCCTTCAAAATCTCTTTCTGATCTTGAGGAACTGCAAGCACATCAACCATGTCAGCATTTACATTTGCTACATCAAGATCTAAGACAAATGCGCGTCCACCAGACATACCTGCCGCAATATTGCGACCCGTGCGACCCAGTACAACAACAGTTCCGCCGGTCATGTATTCGCAACCGTGATCGCCGATGCCTTCAACAATTGCAAGTGCGCCAGAGTTACGGACACAGAAACGTTCTCCAACGATTCCGCGAATAAAGATTTCACCTGCGGTCGCGCCGTAACCAATGACGTTTCCTGCGATGACATTGTCTTGAGAAGGGAAAGTTGCCTTTACATCTGGACGAACGACCACGCGTCCACCCGAGATTCCCTTTCCAACATAATCATTGGAATCGCCATACAAACGTATTGCCACACCACGTGGAATAAACGCACCCAGAGATTGACCTGCAGAGCCATGCAATGTGACATCGATTGTTCCGGCAGGTAATCCTTCTGCGCCATATTTACGTGTGACTTCGGCACCCAACATCGTTCCAACGGTGCGGTTTACATTTCGCACAGGAAGATCAATCTTTACCGCTTCACCCTTAGTTAATGCTGGTTGAGCAAGCTCAATTAGTTGATTATCAAGGGCTGCAGCTAGACCGTGATCTTGCTTAACGGTGTTGTGCAATGCGCTATCTACGTCAGGGCGAACTAACAATGGTTCAAGGTTTAAGCCAGCCGCCTTCCAGTGATCAACAGCCTTGCGTGTGTCTAGATATTCAACATGTCCAATAGCTTCCTGCAAAGTACGGAAACCAAGTTGTGCCAAAATTTCACGGACTTCTTCGGCGATGTATTCAAAGAAAGTTTCTACGAACTCTGGTTTTCCAGTGAACTTTTTGCGCAACTCAGGGTTTTGCGTTGCAACTCCAACTGGGCATGTATCCAAGTGGCACACGCGCATCATGATGCAACCTGAGACGACAAGTGGTGCGGTAGCAAAACCGTATTCTTCAGCACCTAACAACGCTGCGATTACAACATCGCGCCCAGTCTTTAACTGACCATCGGTTTGAACAACAATTCGATCACGCAAACCATTAAGCAACAAGGTTTGCTGAGTTTCAGCTAAACCAAGTTCCCATGGTGCTCCTGCATGCTTAAGTGAAGTAAGTGGTGATGCACCTGTTCCGCCGTCATGACCGGAAATCAAAACAACATCCGCGTGTGCCTTTGAAACACCTGCTGCAACGGTTCCAACGCCAACTTCGGCAACTAGCTTCACGTGTACTCGTGCGTTCTTGTTCGCATTCTTAAGGTCGTGAATAAGTTGTGCTAAATCTTCAATGGAATAAATATCGTGATGAGGTGGTGGCGAAATCAATCCCACACCCGGAGTTGAATAACGTGCCTTTGCAATCCATGGGTAAACCTTGTTACCTGGTAGCTGACCACCTTCTCCTGGCTTTGCGCCTTGAGAAATTTTGATCTGAATATCATCACTGTTTACAAGGTAATTACTGGTTACACCAAAGCGACCTGATGCAACTTGCTTGATGGCAGAGCGCTTTGAATCACCGTTTGCCATTGGGGTGTTGCGTTCTACCTCTTCGCCGCCTTCGCCGGTATTTGATTTTCCACCAAGTCGGTTCATGGCAATTGCAAGAGTTTCGTGCGCTTCAGCTGAAATCGAACCGTACGACATCGCACCCGTAGAAAAACGCTTGATAATTTCGCTAATTGGCTCTACTTCATCGACCGAGATCGGTGGATTTACACCTTCTTTAAATTGGAACAATCCGCGAAGTGTCATTAAGCGCTTGCTTTGTTCATTGACGCGATCGGTATAGCGCTTGAAAATGTCGTAGCGCTTGTTGCGTGTTGAATGCTGCAAAGTAAACACAGTCTCGGGGTCAAACAAATGTGGTTCACCTTCGCGACGCCATTGGTATTCGCCGCCAATCGGCAAGCGCTTGGTTCCTGGAACTTCTCCCCCAGGTGGATAAGCAATGTGATGGCGAGCGATTGTTTCTTCTGCAATCACATCAAGTGAGACTCCGCCTAAACGAGATGTTGTTCCAACAAAGTATTCGTCAACAACTTCTTGCGAAAGTCCAATAGCCTCAAAAACTTGTGCACCTGTATATGAAGCGATGGTGCTAATACCCATCTTTGACATTACCTTTAACACACCTTTGCCAAGGCTCTTGATCAAATTCTTAACTGCCTTTTCAGGGGTGATCCCTGTAATAACTCCCTGCAGTACAAGATCTTCGGCAGATTCCATTGCAAGGTATGGGTTAACACATGCTGCGCCATAACCAATAAGCAGTGCAACGTGGTGAACTTCGCGCACATCGCCTGCTTCAACAACAAGACCTACCTTGGTACGAGTCTTTTCACGAATCAAATGGTGATGAACGGCCGAGGTCAGTAACAATGATGGGATCGGTGCGTTTTCAGCATCACCATCTCGATCTGACAAAACAATGATGCGTGCGCCATCTTTAATCGCTTGCGAGACCTCTGCTCTGATTTCTGTCAGACGTTCACGAAGTGAATCTCCACCATCTGCGATGCTAAATAGTCCTCGGACCACATGCGCGCTTAAGCCTGGGTAATCGCCATCGGCATTAACGTGAATAATCTTTGCAAGTTCATCATTATCGATGACTGGAAAAGCTAATGAAATTTGGCGGCAACTACTTGGGCTTGGATCCAAAAGATTATGTTCAGGCCCCATAGAAGTTCCAAGACTTGTGACTAGCTCTTCACGAATCGCATCTAGTGGTGGATTTGTAACTTGTGCAAACAATTGTGAGAAGTAATCAAAAATCAAACGCGGCTTTTCCGAAAGTGCTGCAATAGGAGTATCAGTTCCCATTGATCCCAGTGGTTCCATACCGTTCTTGGCCATTGGTGTCACCAAAATACGTAGATCTTCTTCGGTGTAACCAAAAGCTCGCTGGCGTCGAACAACTGAAGAGTGTGGGTACACAATGTGCTCACGTGAAGGAAGATCACTCAACTTAACAATTCCTGCGTGCAACCAATCACCATATGGAGCAGCATTTGCTAAACCATCTTTGATTTCGCCATCTTCGATGATTCGACCTTGTTCAATATCAACTAAGAACATCTTGCCTGGCTGCAAGCGACCTTTACGTTCGACATTTTCTGCTGGAATATCTAAGACGCCAACTTCTGAGGCTAAAACAACTAAACCATCTTTGGTAACCCAAAAACGAGACGGGCGCAAACCATTTCTATCTAGAACCGCGCCTACTTGATGTCCATCAGTGAAAGTCACACAAGCTGGACCATCCCAAGGTTCCATCATTGATGCATGGAAAGCATAAAAATCGCGACGGTTTTGCGGCATGGTTGCATGGTTTTCCCAAGCTTCCGGAATCATCATTAAAACTGCGTGTGGAAGTGAGCGTCCTCCTAGGTACAAGAGTTCTAGAACTTCATCAAATGATGCTGAATCTGAACCTGACATTTCAACGATTGGAAATAGTCGCTTGAGATCACCTGGAATCAGATCACTTTGCAGTAAAGATTCGCGAGCGCGCATCCAATTGCGATTTCCCTTAACGGTATTGATTTCTCCGTTGTGGGCAATAAATCGATAAGGGTGCGCAAGCGGCCATGATGGAAATGTGTTGGTTGAAAAGCGAGAGTGAACCAACGCAAGTGGTGAAACCACGCGCTCATCGGAAAGTTCTGGGAAAAATTCTTCTAGCTGACCAGTTGTAAGCATTCCTTTGTAAACAATGGTTTGTGAAGACAATGAAGGAAAGTACAAATCTAAGGTGTGCTCTGCGCGCTTTCTGAGACAAAAAGCTAGGCGGTCTAGTGCGATCCCTGTTTCACCGTTCTTGCCTGCGACAAATAGTTGATGAAACTCTGGCATAACCGATAGTGCGGTCTTGCCCAACGATGATGAATTAATTGGAACTTCGCGCCAACCCAAAACAACTAGACCTTCTTCATCTGCAAGCCGTGCGATCTCGCCCTTTACATCCGCACCCTGTGCAACAAAAGCGATTCCGGCAGCGTAGGCATCTGCTGCTGGAAGTTTGAAATCAACTACTGCTTGAAAATACGCATCTGGAATACGAATAAGAATTCCTGCACCATCACCGCTATCTGGCTCGGCACCTGATGCACCGCGATGCTCCATGTTGCGCAAAGCTGTGAGTGCTTTTGCGACGATTTCATGTGTTGCAACTTTGTTGAGTGTGGCAACCATGGCAACGCCACACGCATCATGTTCTGAGGCAGGATCGTAGAGTCCCTGTGCTTGTGGATAGTTGGATGCAAGTGCCATGGGCGCTCCTACAGATTTGTCCTTACATATAAAGGGACAACCTTGGCCCGTGTTGCTCACTGCTTAGGGCGAAATCGTAGCAACAAGCCAGCAGAAGGGAAGCCTTAAAGCTATGGAGAATCTAGGTCGAAATTAGAGGCCAGAAATGTGGGCGATGCGGCCAATTCCTGCCGTAATCAGCATTCCGAGTGACCCGCCGATAAGAACTCGCACCGTTGGGCGCAACACCGTCGAGCCTGCGGTGCGCGCTGATAGGACACCGGTCAACATTAATCCCCCGAGAGTAAAGAGCACGATGCTCCATGCCTTGGTGCCAAGAGTTGGAGCAAAGGCCCCAGCAAATGGAATCAAGCCACCGAAGGTAAATGAAATAGCCGAAGCAATCGCGGCCTGAACTGGGCGGGCTTTGGTACTTGGGTTCTGACCTAGTTCATCACGCAAGTGAGCTTCCAGTGGATCTTTGCGATGCATTTCAAGTGCAACCTGCAATGCCAGCTCTGGCGATAAACCGCGGTCAATATAGATGTGTTGAAGCTCTTTTAACTCTGCTTCTGGATCTGCTGCCAAATGCGCGATCTCAAGGTTGCGATCTGCTTCTTCAACATCATTTTGAGAACGCACCGAAATGTATTCACCAACTGCCATAGACATGGCACCTGCAGTGATTCCAGCAATTCCTGCAGTGATCACTAAATCTTGTTTGCCCGCTGCAGCAACACCAATCATTAATGCAGCAGTTGATACCAGACCATCATTTGCGCCAAGAACGGCAGCGCGTAGCCAACCTGCACGATGAGTGCGATGTTGCAGATTTCGCTGGTAGACCTCTTCCAAACTCATACATGGAAGCCTACCTGACTGTTACTGAATCTTTTTTGAGGCGCGAGCGAAATAGAGAGCAGCCCCTAGGCCAACGAGCACGCTTACCCACACATTCACGCGTAGACCTGCAATTGTGTTGGCACTATCGATGCGAATCAGTTCGATAAAGAAGCGGCCTACACAGTACGTCCCAACATAGAGCGCAAAAGATTGTCCTGCTTTGAATTTCTTGCCAAACTTTAGAATCACAATGGCTATGACGGTGCACCAAATCGCTTCATACAAAAATGTTGGATGGAAAGTTTCAAATTGGGTGTATCCGCTTGGTCGATAACGCAGCGGAATTTCAAGTGCCCACCAACTATCTAATGGCTTTCCAAAAAGTTCGCCATTAAACCAATTACCAAATCGACCGATGGCTTGGGCAAAAAGAATTCCTGGAGCTAAGGCATCAGCAAATACGGCAAATGAAGGTAGTTCGACTTTCTTAGCTAAAGATCGGTAACGAAGGTAAGCACCTAACAAGCCAAGTGAAATCGCACCCCAAATACCTAAGCCGCCTTCCCAAATTTTGAAGGCATCAACCGGATTTCCACCGGCACCAAAGTACGCGTTTGGCGATGAGATCACATGATAAATACGCCCGCCGATGATCCCGGAAGGCACTGCAATGATTGCAACTTCGGAAACAATTGATTGACCTTGAATAGTTTTATATGGAAAACGCTTACCGCCTAACCAAATCGCAATTGCGATGCCAGTAATGATGCACAGTGCATAAAAGTGAATGGTTAAAGGGCCAAGCTCCAGCACCGAGCGCGCTGGAGTTGGAAAAGCAAAATTCAAGGTTTAGCCAGCCTCTACAGCTGCTTTGAACTCATCAAGTACGAAAGCGTTTTGTGTGCGCTCCCACTTTTTACCATTGATAAACACTGTCGGAGTTCCTTGAACGCCAAACTTTGTCATTGAATCGTAATTGGCTTGTACTAAGTCAACCTTTGAACCTTTAGTTACGCAGTCTTGGAAAGTTTTTGATGTGATGCCGATCTTATTTCCCATTTCAACCAAAGTTTCATTGCTCCAGAAACCTGAATTCTCAACTTGCGATTGAACCGTATAAATGGCTTTGTGGAAATCTAAGTATTGGCCTTCATCTGCGGCGCAGAAAGATGCGTTAGCTGCACGCACAGATTCATCTCCGAGGAAAGAAAGGATGTGATAGCGAACATTGGCCTTCTTTTCACGAATAAGTGATTCTAGGTACTGGCCATTTGCATCAGCAAACAACTTACATACTGGACACTGTGGATCTTCCCAAACATCAATTGTTGTAGCAGCACCTGTGTTAAAGGTGATTGCTGATCCGTTGTCAACATCAATTGTTGAAGTTACTGCGGGCTGCACCTTAATTCCATCAAGGCCTGCAAGAGAGGCCGTTGATTTTTCATTTTGACCAAAGAGAGAGAAAACAATTCCGGTAACAACAACCAATGCGACCATCGCTACGACGATCCAACGTGTTGTGTTATCCGCACTCTTTGCCGCTTGCTTAGCCATTAGTACTCCTCGATGTATTGATCTGGTGTCTGATCACTTGTCTTGATGTATGGGTGAAAGTATAGATAAAGAGCTCAAAGCACCAACCCCACACTCGGCATGAATCCTGTGAATTAAGGGCGAAAACTAGCGACCTTCGCGTACTCCCAGGGCTAATTCTCTGGCCAAGTGCGAAATCGCATCCAGGCCTTCCTGTTCACTTTTTGCATCAAGTAGCAACTTGATAAAGGCCGAGCCAACGATGACACCATCTGCATAGGCGGAAAGGGATTTAGCTTGCTCACGAGTTGAGACACCAAGGCCAACTGAAATCGGCAAGTTGGTAACGCTGCGAACACGTGAGACCAAATCGCTGGCATCGGCTGAAACGCTAGTGCGCGTACCGGTAACTCCCATCAAACTTGCCGCATAAACAAATCCGCCAGTCTTTGCAGTTACTTCTGCAAGACGCGCATCATTAGTACTGGGCGCAACCACGTAAATCGGATTGATTTTGTTCTTGCTAGCTGCAGCCAACCAACGATCAGATTCTTCAATAGTTAAATCCGGTGTAATAACTCCGGATCCCCCATTATCTGCAATCGATTGCGCAAACTTATCGACGCCGTACCGTTCAATTGGATTCCAGTAGGTCATAACAACTGCAGCCACACCTGTGTCGGTTGCGGTCTTGAGCGCGGCAAATACATCCGCTGCACCTGTTCCGCCCTTGAGCGAAATCTCTGCTGCTTCTTGAATTACCGGCCCATCCATAACGGGATCGCTATAGGGAAAACCAATTTCGATTGCATCAACACCGGCATCTGCCAAAGCTTGAATTGCTTTGGCACAACCTGCCTGCGAAGGAAAGCCTGCCGGAATATAAGCAATCAATGCCGCGCGATTTTCAGAACGAACTGTGGCCATTACCTCATCTAATTGCGTCATTACAGTGGAATTCCAAAGTATTGCGCGGCGGTCTGAACATCCTTATCTCCGCGACCAGAAAGGTTAATGAGCAGATTTGCTTGTGGACCTAATTCTTGTCCCACAAGAATTGCACCAGCTAAAGCATGTGCAGTTTCAATTGCCGGAATAATTCCTTCGGTTTTACTGAGTAATGAGAATGCATACATCGCAGCGTCATCATTAATGGCACGGTATTCAGCTCGGCCAACATCATGCAGGTACGCGTGCTCTGGACCAACACCTGGATAATCTAAACCTGCCGAAATCGAATGTGATTCGATTGTTTGCCCGTTTACATCCTGCAAAACATAGGAACGAGTTCCGTGAAGAACTCCGGGTGAGCCGCCAGTAATTGTCGCTGCATGGCGTCCAGTTTCAACGCCGTCTCCGCCGGCTTCTAAGCCAATAAGTCGTACGCCGGTATCTGGAATAAATGCATTAAAGATTCCGATCGCATTTGATCCCCCACCAACACAGGCTAAAACTGCATCCGGAAGTCTGCCGGTTAGGGCAAGCATTTGTTCGCGAGATTCTTCACCAATAATTTTGTGAAAGTCGCGAACCATAGTTGGAAATGGATGTGGTCCGGCAACTGTTCCGAGCATGTAGTGAGTGTCAGCAACATTTGTTACCCAATCACGCATTGCTTCATTAATAGCATCTTTAAGAGTTCTAGAACCTGTCGTAACAGGTACAACTTGAGCACCCAGTAACTTCATGCGCGCAACATTTAATGATTGGCGACGTGTGTCTTCTTCGCCCATGTACACCACGCAGTCCAGACCCATCAATGCCGCCGCAGTTGCTGATGCAACACCATGTTGGCCGGCACCCGTTTCAGCGATAATGCGCTTCTTGCCCATTCGCTTTGTCAGCAAGGCTTGACCTAAAACATTATTGATCTTGTGTGAACCGGTGTGGTTCAGATCTTCGCGCTTAAGAAAAATTCGAGCACCACCGGCGTGCTCTGAAAAGCGCTTGGCTTCGGTGATGATGCTGGGGCGACCCGTATAAGTTTTATGAAGTTCAGCGAGTTCAGCTAAAAATGCTGGATCTTTCTGTGCGGTGTTGTGCGCAATTTCAAGTTCATTGAGCGCGCCAATTAATGCCTCGGGCACAAAGCGGCCGCCGTAGTCTCCGAAATGTCCCGCACTCGTCATTGTCAAAGCCTACCGAGCAATTGATTGATCGCAACAGATGGAGATTCTGAGCGCACAAGTGCTTCACCAACCAAGATCGCAGTTGCTCCACACTCTTGTGCAAATACGACTTCATCACGGGTAGAAATTCCAGATTCTGCAACGCGCGCAATATTGACTGGGATTTGTGGAATCAATTCGGCAAATGCACGTGCATCAACTTCAAGGGTTTTAAGGTTTCTGGAGTTCACACCGATTATTTGTGGTGAAATTTCTAGCGCTCTTTCAAGTTCATCATGGGTGTGAACCTCAATCAATGAACGCATACCTAATTCAGTACTTAAGTGAAAGTAATCTTCTAATTGGTTCTTACTTAAGGCGGCCACAATCAAAAGCACAACATCAGCACCGTGTGCGCGAGCCTCATAAAATTGGTACTCATCAACCATGAAATCTTTTCGAAGAATTGGCAGATCAATCGCCTTACGCACTGCATCTAGATCAGCTAACGATCCACCAAAACGCCGTTGTTCGGTTAAGACACTAACAACCTGCGCTCCTGCTTCTTCATACTGTGCAGCCAAGCCAGCTGGGTCGGTTATCGTGGCAAGTGCACCCTTGCTAGGTGAAGAACGCTTAACTTCTGCAATTACTGACATTTCAGAAGTAAGTAAAGATGGCAAGCAATCACGGACGGCAGGTGCAACTTCTAGCGCCTCTTGCAACTGCCCCATAGGCAAACGTCTTGCTGCTAAGTCTTCGCGAACACCTTCGATGATTGAACTCAAAACGCTCATGGCTTCTCTTCAACTGTTGGGTCAATTCCATGATCAAGTGCGCTCCACGTATTGAGTTCGCGTGGCTTGCGGTCGTACTTGGACGATAGTTTGAAGCGCTTAGAGATAACAATGACTAGCGCGAAAACACAGAGTAAAGAGATCAGTAATGGCAAGAACTCATTCATCGCTGCTCCGCCAAACGATTTGCGGCATGGACTGCAGTTAAAACCGCAGCAGCTTTATTGCGACACTCTTGATTTTCAGATTCTGGATCAGAGTCAGCAACTACCCCAGCACCAGCTTGAACAAAAGCGGTTCCCTTGTATAACAAGGCGGTTCTAATTGCGATGCAGGTGTCTAGATTTCCAGTGAAATCAATGTAGCCAACGATTCCGCCGTAAACACCTCGTCTGGTTGTTTCTAGCTCTTCAATGATCTCCATTGCCCGCGGCTTGGGTGCACCTGACAAAGTTCCTGCGGGAAACACCGAAAAGAGCGCATCAACTGGTGATGATTTCTTAGCTAGCTTGCCGATTACCGTAGAAACAATGTGCATCACATGTGAATAACGCTCAATGTGCATGAAATCAATTACTTCGACGCTACCAGGTGCACACACTCGTCCTAGATCATTTCTGCCAAGATCAACAAGCATTAAGTGCTCTGCGCGCTCTTTAGGATCTGCCAGCAGTTCTTCGGCTAAACGGTGGTCTTCTTCAGGATTTGATGATCGCTTACGAGTTCCGGCAATTGGATGAATCATGACATCCTCTTGATTAACTTTCACCAGCGCTTCTGGACTAGATCCCACAATTTCGATTCCATCTGTAAAGCGGAATAAATACATATATGGTGAAGGATTGTTTAATCGCAGCATGCGATAAACATCTATGGCATCGGCAGAACACGGCATCGCAAAACGTTGGGACAAAACGACTTGAAACGCTTCACCTGCCAGGATTTCTTCTTTCACCTGCGCAATATTCTTCTTATACAGCTCTGCCGAAATATTGCCGGTGTATTCAGGCAATGAAAAATCTGGAATAGATGCGGCATCGCCAGGAATTGATGTCGCTAAATCTGCCTGCATACGATCAAGTCTTTGGATGCATGCTTCATATGCCTCATCGATGCGATCATCACTGCCATCCCAGTTGATGGCATTGGCGATTAAAGTAATTGTGCCTTCGCTGTGATCCATTACCGCTAAGTCACTTGTGAGCATGAAAGAAAGTTCTGGAAGCGGAATATCTTTCTGTGAAAGCGATGGAAGTTTTTCTAACCTACGAACAACGTCATAGCCCATAAACCCAACTAAGCCACCAGTTAGTGGTGGCAAGCCTGCAATCTTTGGCGAACGCAAGTGTGCTGCAGACAAACGCAAGGCATCTAAAGGATCAATCCCGGTTGGCGCACCAGCTGGCGCGGTCCCCTGCCAATATGCCAAACCATCTTTTTCACTTAATGTGGCTTCGCTGCGAACTCCAATAAAGGAATATCGTGACCAGGTTCCGCCGTGTTCGGCCGATTCCAATAGAAAAGTGTTGGCCGCGCTCTTTGCTAACTTCTTGTAAACACCCAATGGTGTTTCTGAATCTGCCAACAGTTTTCGCGACACAGGTATGACATTAGAAACCTTTGCGTAGGCGCGGAACTCTTCCAGATTCATATTACGATTTCAGCTCTAGTGGAGTATGAAAACAACTTTGTTCGCCGGTATGGCAAGCAACACCAGTTTGAATAACTTCCAGCAGCAATGCATCTCCATCACAATCCAATGAAATGGATTGGACGTGTTGAAAATGTCCAGAAGTTTCGCCTTTAATCCATAGTTCATTTCGACTGCGGGACCAATATGTTGCTTTGCCGGTGCTGAGCGTCAGCTGCAGTGATTCGGGATTCATGTAAGCCAGCATCAAAACTTCTTTGCTGGTTGAATCTTGCACAACTGCAGGAATCAGGAGGTTTGGATCCTTCAGAAGAGCAGCTACCTGCGGATCCAGAGTTGTCATGTGCTTATTCTGCCTTAGGCAGTGGCAACGGCGCGCACCGGATAATTGTGCTTACCCAGATAGCGCTTTACATCCCCGATTCGATGAACTCCGAAGTGAAAGACGCTTGCCGCCAGTAATGCATCTGCGCCAGCATCAAGTGCGGCAGAAAAATCTTCCAGCGAGCCTGCCCCGCCACTTGCAATCAATGGCACCTTAGATACCGCGCGAACTGCGGTAATCATGCCGATGTCATAACCTGCACGAGTTCCATCTGCATCCATTGAATTAAGCAGAATTTCACCAACACCAAGCGCGCATGCTTGTTCCACCCAAGCCAGGGCGTCAACACCAGCGCTTTGTCGGCCACCATGAGTTGTCACTTCAAAACCAGAATCTGTTCTGGCTCGCCGTGCATCAACTGATAACACCAAAACTTGCGAACCAAACCGATCAGCGATTTCGGCAATTAATTGTGGGCGGGCAAGTGCAGATGTGTTAATTGAAACTTTGTCAGCTCCTGCTCGCAGCAACCGATCGACATCGTCAACATTTCGAATTCCACCACCTACAGTAAGTGGAATAAATACTTGCTCTGCCGTGCGTCGAACAACATCAAGAGTTGTTTCTCGTCCAGCCACACTTGCGGAGATATCCAAAAAGGTTAGTTCGTCAGCACCTTCGGTGTTATACAACGCAGCCATTTCAACGGGATCACCCGCATCGACTAAGTCTGTGAAATTGACACCTTTGACTACTCGCCCATCGGTGACATCTAGGCACGGAATAATGCGAACTGACAGGCTCATTTACCGCTGACCTTCAGTGCTTCTTGCAGAGTGAATTTTCCGGCATACAAAGCTTTTCCGACAATCGCACCTTCTACACCTGTACCGACAAGTGCGGTTAAAGCAGCGATGTCATCGAGTGAAGAAATTCCACCACTTGCAATAACTGGCTTTGTTGTAGCAGCACATACTGATTTCAATAACTCTAAGTTTGGTCCACCTAATGTTCCATCCTTGGCAACATCGGTTACGACATATCGTGCACAACCATCGCGATCTAACCGCGCTAAAGTTTCAAAAAGATCGCCGCCTTCTTTGGTCCATCCGCGTGCGGCCAAAACATGTCCGCGAACATCTAAGCCGACAGCGATTCGATCCCCATGTTCTGCAATTACGCGAGCAGTCCATTCGGGATCTTCAAGTGCAGCGGTTCCAAGATTGACGCGACGACAGCCCGTTGCAAGTGCGCGGCGTAAAGATTCATCATCGCGAATTCCACCGGATAGTTCGACTTTGATATCTAACTTTCCGACAACTTCGGCTAGCAGTGCAGAGTTTTCGCCGCGGCCAAAAGCTGCATCTAGATCTACCAGGTGTAACCATTCGGCGCCTGCAGCTTGAAATTCAAGGGCAACATCTAACGGTGCTCCGTAAATGCTTTCCTTAGCTAGTTCACCTTGCACTAACCGAACTGCACGACCATCTTTCACGTCAACTGCTGGCAATAGTTCTAAATAACTCATAGCGATCCCACCCAATTCTTAATCAGTGCCAACCCGGCAGCACCAGATTTTTCTGGGTGAAACTGGGTAGCGCTGATATAGCCATCTTCAACAGCTGCAAGAAATTTTTCACCATGCGTGGTCCATGCCTGTGTTTTTCCCACTGCACTCTTTGCTGCAAACGAATGCACAAAGTAGAAGGATTCAGTTGAGATACCTTTAAACAAAACCGAACCAGAGTTTGCTTCGACAGTGTTCCAACCCATGTGCGGCAGAATTGGCGCATCTAATTTGGAAACAATTCCATCCCAAATCCCAACACCGGCATGAGCGCCATGTTCTGAGTGTTCAGTACCTTGACTAAATAAAATCTGCATCCCAATACAGATTCCCAAAGTTGGGCGCTCTTTTGCTAAACGTTCACGAACAATGTCGCCGCCATCGACAGCGTTCAGGCCATTCATGCATGCAGCAAATGCTCCGACACCTGGAACAACTAAACCTTCGGCTTCTAAGGCAACACGTCTATCGGAAGTAACAATGACATCTTTTCCAGAAGTCGCAAAGGCGCGCTCTGCAGATCTAAGATTTCCAGAGCCGTAGTCAAGAATTGCTATCAAAGAGAACCTTTAGTCGATGGAATTCCGGCAACTCTGCCATCTAATGAAACCGCATCACGCAATGCGCGCGCTACCGCTTTAAATTGTGCTTCAAAGACGTGGTGTGCGTTGCGACCTTCAAGAACGCGAATATGAAGTGCGATGCGCGCTTCGGCAACAATTGATTCCCAGATGTGTTTTCCGAGAGTTGTATCAAAAGTTCCAATCAGTTCCACAATTTCTGGTTGACGGTGCACTAGATATGGACGGCCAGAAAGATCAACCGCTGCCTGAACCAGAACTTCATCTAACGGAACCATGGAATCACCGAAGCGACGGATACCCGCTTTATCCCCCAGCGCTTCACGTAACGCTTGCCCGAAAGCAAGCGAAGTATCTTCAACTGTGTGGTGAGAATCCACATCTACATCGCCCGTTGTTTTTACTGTTAAATCAAAACCAGAGTGCTTACCTAACTGAGACATCATGTGATCAAAGAATGGAACACCGGTGGCAACATCGATGATGCCTTGGCCATCTAAATTGATCTCAACAAGTACGTGAGACTCCTTGGTCTTTCTTTCCACGCGTGCTGTTCTCATGGGCATCTCCTTAAATAAGCTCTTTGAGGGCTGAAACAAATAGTTGATTCTCGGCTTCATTGCCAATTGTGACTCTTAAGTACCCTGATAATCCCACATCCCTAATCAGAACACCCTTTTCTAGCAAAGCTGCCCACAGTTGTGGCGCATCCTGCTTAAAACCTGTGAAGAGAACAAAGTTGGCACTGCTTTGAATTGTCGCAAGACCCATGTCATGAAGTGCCTGAACTACCTGAGCTCTAGCAGCAATCAAAGTTGATACACCACCCAAAAGTTCTGCGCGATGATCAATCGCAACCTGGGCTGCTGCTTGAGTCAATGCGCTCAAGTGATATGGAAGTCGAACAATCATCATCGCATCTTTGACTGCACCATCACTGACCAAATACCCCAGTCGTGCACCGGCGAAAGCAAATGCTTTGCTCATAGTACGAATAACAATTACATGTGGGTTGTTAGCAATCAAAGTGACTGCAGATACTTCTTGTGAAAATTCTGCATAGGCTTCATCAACTACCAGCAATCCACCCACCTGATGTGCTGCAGTTGCTAGCTCTTGGATTGCTTCAATTGTTACCGCACCGCCCGTTGGATTATTGGGTGTTGTGATAAAGGTAAGAGTTGGTTTGTTTTTGATTATTTCTGCGACCGCATCGGCGGTGTTGAGTGAAAAGTCGGCGTTGCGCTTTCCATCAATCCATTGCGATCCCGTTGTCTTAGCAATCAACGGGTGCATGGAATACGACGGGGTAAATCCCAAAACTGGGCCCTGACCAAAAGCTAAGAAGATTGATTGAATAATCTCATTGGATCCATTAGCTGCCCAAATGTTTTCAGCAGAAAAACTGGTATTGCTTTGCTCATTGATGTACTGAGCAAGTTTTTCTCGTAGCGTGGTTGCGTCCCGATCAGGGTAACGATTCAGATCAGCTGCCACCTTGGCTACTGCATCTGTAATTGCTTTTTGCAGAGCAGGTGAAGGTGCATGAGGATTTTCATTTGTGTTAAGCGCTGCCGTAGCTGGAACTTGTGGTGCACCATATGGTGACAACGGACGCAAAATTTGGCGCAAAGGCAACCACGTTGGCCAACTCACTGTAGGTTTTCCAAACGCACAGTCATCGCTTCACCGTGTGCCGGTAAGTCTTCAGAATTTGCCAAAGTCACGACGGTATCAACAATGTCGGTAAATGCTTTTTGATCGTATTCAATAAAGTGCAATCCGCGCAAAAAGGTTTGTACTGAAAGCCCACTTGAATGACAGGCACAACCACCAGTTGGCAAAACGTGATTAGAGCCAGCCGAATAATCACCTAATGAAACAGGTGAGAACCTTCCGATAAAAACTGCTCCAGCATTTCGAATCTTTGCCGCATCGCTGCGCGAGTTACGGGTTTGAATTTCAAGGTGCTCGGCTGCATAGGCGTTTACAACATCTAAACCTTGCGCCATGTCATCGACTAAAGCGATTGCAGATTGAATTCCAGAAAGGGCGGTCTTGATTCGATCTGCGTGCTTGGTAGCAGCAACTCGAACTTTGAGTTCGGCTTCAACGGCTGCTGCAAGTTCTGGAGAATCTGTGACCAAGACCGCTGCGGCAATCACATCGTGTTCTGCTTGGCTGATTAAATCCGCGGCAACATCTGCCGCAATTGCTGAAGAGTCTGCCAAGACCGCAATCTCGGTCGGTCCTGCTTCGGAATCAATTCCGATCACGCCACGTAATGCACGCTTAGCTGCTGCAACATAAATGTTTCCTGGACCCGTTACCAAATCAGCCTTTTCGCAAAGGCCATCCATTCCGTAAGCAAACAGCGCAATCGCTTGTGCTCCCCCAACGGCATAAACTTCAGTGATACCGAGCAGTGCGCAAGTTGCAAGAATTGTTGGGTGCGGCAATCCGCCAAATTCTTTTTGTGGTGGTGATGCAACTGCAATGGATTGCACCTTGGCAATTTGTGCAGGAATAACATTCATCATGACGCTACTTGGGTACACCGCACGACCACCAGGCACATATAAACCAACGCGATCAACTGGAATCCATTTTTCGGTAACTGTTCCACCATCAACCACAGTTGTAGTTTTCTCGGTTCGCAATTGATCGTTGTGAACTTTAGTAATTCGCTTAATGGAAACTTCTAGCGCCGTGCGAATCGCCGGATCTAATTGCGCAAGCGCTGCATCTAGTTCGCTTTGGGCAACTCTGATGCTGGTTGGTTTAACGCCATCAAACTCTTGGGCTAGTGCGATCAAATCTGCTTCTGTTCCATTCTTTACTCTTTCCAGAATGGGTTGGATAAGCACCATCGCCTCGGCCACATTGAGCGTAGCTCGTGGCAATTTAGCGTTGTATTGAGCTTTAGACAGCGATCGTCCGCGCAGGTCAACGGTACGAATCATTGGGCAATTGTAACGGCTAGGTGGTCAGCCTCGCCCAGTGATTTAAACCAGGCAGTTAGGACCCAGAATTGATTTCAAATCAGCGCTCAGGCTTGGCGAGGATGTAATCAATGCATCAACCTTCATCACGGTACTGCTTCCATTATCAATAAGCTGCAAATGAACTTCGCGCTTTCCTGGATGAGAACGCAAGATCTCTTTAATTCGATCAACTACTGGCGGTGTGCACTGTTGAATCGGAAGCGAAATGATCAGCGGACCAGTTGGGCCTGCGCTGATATCTGGCATAGACATTTCAAGTGCGGTAAACCGCAGCGCATCTTCGCGACGATCAACGCGACCTCTGATGGTGACGATGCGATCTTCAGTCAATGACATTGAATACTGGTTGTAGGTATTTGCGAAAAACAGAACTTCTAGAGAACCTTCAAGATCTTCGACAGTAACTACCGCCCACGATGCACCTTGTCTAGAAACCTTGCGAGTAACGCTGGTGATCAATCCACCAATAGTCACAATTGATTCGTGCTGAGCGCCTTCATCAACTAGTTCACTGATAGACATATCTGTATTAGCGCGCAATACATGTTCAACACCTAGCAAAGGATGATCAGAAACATAAAGGCCTAACATTTCGCGTTCATAGGAAAGCAACATCGCTTTGTCCCATTCACCTGTTGGCACTTCAATATCTAAACCAGAAACGGCTGTAACGGCTTCTCCGCCGAAGAGATCAAACTGACCAATCGCTTCTGCTCGCTTAGATTCGATGACCGAATCAATTGCCTCAAGGTGGACAGCGATCAACCCTTTACGAGTCGAACCAAGTGATCCAAAAGCACCAGCTTTGATCAACGATTCAATGGTCTTCTTGTTACATACTTGCGCATCAACCTTGGCCAAGAAATCTCCGAATGATGTGTAGCGACCCTTGGCATCACGCGCACTCTTGATCGATGCAACTACGCCTTCGCCAACATTTCTAATCGCTGCCAGGCCAAAGCGAATATCAGCACCACGTGGGGTGTATTCAGCATCGGATTCATTGACATCAGGTGGCAAAACTTTGATTCCCATACGACGGCATTCGGATAAATACAGCGCTGACTTATCTTTATCGTCTCGAACTGAAGTTAAAAGTGCTGCCATGTATTCGGTTGGATAGTTCGCCTTTAAATAAGCAGTCCAATAAGACACAACACCATAACCTGCAGAGTGTGCGCGGTTAAATGCATAGTCAGAGAACGGGATCAGAACTTCCCATAAACGCTTGATCGCTGCCGTTGAGAAACCGTTTTCCTTCATTCCTGCTTCGAAGGGAACATACTCTTTATCTAGAATTTCCTTATTCTTTTTACCCATAGCTTTTCGCAAAAGATCCGCGCGACCTAAAGTAAAGCCCGCAACTTTTTGAGCAATCGCCATTACTTGTTCCTGGTAAACAATTAAGCCATAGGTATCGCCCAAGATTTCATGCAGCGGCACAGATAGCTCTGGATGAATTGGTTCTACGGGCTTGCGACCATTCTTGCGATCTGCATAGTTATTGTGGGCATTTTCTCCCATAGGACCTGGGCGATACAGCGCAATAACTGCCGAAATATCTTCAAATGAATCGGGAGACATACTCTTAAGCAGTGCGCGCATTGGCCCACCATCGAGCTGAAACACACCTAACGTATCGCCGCGGCTCAAGAGTTCATATGTTTTTGGATCATCCAAAGTTAAATCTTCTAGAACAACATCTTTACCTTGGTTAGCTTTGATGTTGAGTAAACAATCATCAAGGACTGAAAGGTTTCGCAATCCCAAGAAGTCCATCTTGAGCAAACCAGTTGCTTCACACGCTCCCATATCAAATTGGGTAATGATCGCTCCATCTGCTTCACGGCGATGAATTGGAATCACATCAAGTAAAGGCTCACGCGAAAGAATCACACCCGCAGCGTGGACTCCCCATTGGCGCTTTAATCCTTCAAGGCCGCGGGCGGTATCGACAACTCGTTTTGAATCAGGATCGGCGTTATACAAAGCACGGAATTCGCCGGCTTCGCCGTAACGATCATCCTTTGGATCAAAAACTCCGCCCAGCGAAATATCTTTACCCATCACCGAAGGTGGAAGTGCTTTAGTCAGCTTTTCACCAACAACATAGGGATAACCAAGAACTCGAGTTGAATCTTTAATCGCCTGCTTAGATTTAATCGTTCCGTAGGTAATGATTTGAGCAACGCG
>CAYMNN010000002.1:0-21551 GCA_964391815.1 uncultured Candidatus Planktophila sp. | reverse complement strand
CTTTAATCGCCTGCTTAGATTTAATCGTTCCGTAGGTAATGATTTGAGCAACGCGATCTTCACCATACTTATTGGTTGCATATCGAATCATTTCGCTGCGTCGGCGTTCATCAAAGTCCAAGTCGATATCAGGCATGGAAATACGTTCTGGATTAAGGAAACGCTCAAACAACAAACCATGTTCTAGTGGGTCAAGACCTGTGATTCCCAAGGAATAAGCAACAAGTGATCCCGCTGCGGATCCACGACCTGGGCCAACACGAATACCAACTTTTTTAGCGTGACCAACAAGGTCTGCAACTACAAGGAAGTAACCAGGAAAACCCATTTTCTCCATCACGCCAAGTTCATACTTAAGTCGCTCTTCATGTGCGGGAGTAACACGTGATCCCAGGCGTTCCTTTAGTCCGCGTTCTGCCTCTTTTTTCAACCACGAATCTTCGGTTTCACCAGCTGGAACTTCAAATTGTGGAAGCAGGTTTTCACCTTCTCGCAAAGTTATGTTGCAACGTTCGGCAATTAACAATGTGTTATCGCAACTTTCCGGAATATCCTTAAAGAGTTCGCGCATTTGCGCCGCGGTCTTTACATAGAAAGAATCATTATCAAATTTGAATCGCTTAGGATCTGCCAAGGTGGATCCTGACTGAACACAGAGCAGCGCTTCATGTGCACCAGCGTCGGCTTGACGTGTGTAGTGCAAATCATTGGTTGCAAGAAGTGGCAAACCAAGCTCTTTGCCTAACTTCATCAAGTCAGCTTTTACACGGGATTCGATATCGATTCCATGATCCATTACTTCAAGGAAAAAATTCTCTTTACCGAAAATGTCGCGATAAGCACTGGCTGCCTTGATTGCTTCCTTGTAAGCACCCATACGCAAACGAGTTTGAATTTCTCCACCAGGACAACCCGTTGTTGCGATTAAACCTTTTGAATACTGCGCAAGAAGTTCACGATCCATTCGTGGCTTGTAGTAATAGCCTTCAAGGGATGCAAGTGATGACAATCTAAAGAGATTGCCAAGGCCTTCATTATTTTCGGCCAGAATTGTCATGTGCGTATATGCGCCACCACCAGAGACATCATCTTCTCCGCCATCTGCCCACTGAACACGCTTCTTATCAAATCGTGATTCGGGTGCAACGTAGGCTTCGATTCCAATGATCGGCTTTACATCCGCCTTTTTAGCCGCTTTATAAAATTCGAAAGCTCCGAAAACATTTCCATGATCTGTCATTGCAATGGCAGGCATACCCTGTGCTTTGACTTCGGACATTAAATCGCCAACGCGAGCAGCGCCATCGAGCATCGAATACTCGGTATGGACGTGAAGATGGACGAAATTGTCTTTTGGCATGATTGGCGAGATTAGTGGCTACGGCAGAACAGCGTCGGAAAGCAACGCCAGCGAGCGTGTGAGATCGGCTGGGTATGGGGCGTGGAAGTCTAGAGCTTGGCCAGTAACCGGGTGGGCAAAGCGGAGTTGGGCAGCGTGAAGCCACGGTCTAGCCATCTGCAAACTCTTAGCCAACACAGGATCTGCCCCGTATGTCGTGTCACCAACAAGTGGGTGATGTAGCGCAGAAAAGTGAACGCGAATTTGGTGCGTGCGACCAGTTTCAAGTTCTACTTTCACCATTGATACACCTCGGTAGAATTCAATTACTTCATAATGTGTAATGGATTCTTTTCCGGTAGCAACAACTGCAAAGCGATGATCCTCTTTTGGATGGCGATCAATTGGTGCATCAATAGTTCCAGTTGATGGATCTAAATGTCCTTGCACCATTGCGTGATAAATCTTTTCCACGGTGCGATTACGAAATGCGTCTTTAAGAACATGGAAAGCAGTATCACTTTTTGCCACGATCATTAATCCGCTTGTGCCAACATCTAATCTATGAACAATTCCTTGGCGTTCTGCCGGCCCTGAAGTAGAGACTGAATATCCAGCAGCCATTAATGCACCAACTACTGTTGGTCCTGTCCATCCTGGACTTGGATGAGCAGCACATCCAACTGGCTTATCAATCACAACAATGTCTTGATCATCGTAAATAATTGTCAATCCCTCTAACGGTGTCAGCGGAATTGGATCTGTATTAACTGGTGCTGGCATCAAAACATCAATAACTTGACCTGCTGTAACTCGATCAGATTTAGGCATCGCTTTGCCACCAGTTGTGATGTCGCCATCTTCTAGCAGCTTAACAACCGCGGTCCGAGACAAACCCAACACACGTGTGAGCGCGCTATCGATGCGCTCTCCCGCGACTCCTTCTGGCACCGACAAGGTGCGCAATTCGCGGTTACTCATGGCTGTGAGCCTACCTTTGTTATGGGCGGGATATTTCTGATCGTTAAAACCATAGAAAGCAGGGCGGCAGAAACAATGGCCATGTCAGCGATGTTAAATACTGGCCAATTAGGTATCTGTAACCAATCAATCACATGTCCTCTTAGTAATCCAGGTTCACGGAAGATGCGATCGACCATGTTTCCCAAGATTCCGCCTAAAACTAATCCCAAAACAACTGCCCAACCACGGGAAGTAATTTTTGGCGCGTAATACAAAACAACGACCATCACAACCAAACTAAAGAGTGATAAAAATATGGTGGCACCTGAAGCGAAGGAAAAAGCTGCACCAGGATTTCGAACAAAGGTTAATTGTAGAAATTCACCGATTACTTTGATGTTTGATTTGTACGAAAGATTGTTAACCGCCCAGATCTTGGTGGCTAAATCTAGGATCCAAACCGCCCAGGCAACACTAAAGAGAATGCGCCACGTGCGCACCGCTAGCGCCGTTCTTCCTTCTGCTTGCACAGCATGCAGAGAGTTGCGCGAGGAAATACTTGCAAACGAGCTTTACCAATTGGTGAACCGCATTCTTCGCAATTTCCATAAGTTTTGTTCTCAATGCGCTCAAGTGCGCGTTCGGTCTGCAAAACCATGTCGCGCGCGTTGATGACAAGTGACATCTCATGTTCGCGTTCAAAAGTCTTAGTACCTGCATCTGCCTGATCATCGCCGGCGCCTTCACCAGATTCTTGAATCAAGGCATCCATTTCTTGCTCAACGATTGCAAGTTCTTTGCGTAGACGATCTAACTCTTTTGAAATTTCGCTTTTAATCGCTTTGATTTCAGCGGCGGTCCATGGAGATTCATTTTCGCTAACGACTACCGGAGTTGGAGCAACCTTGATCGGCTTAAGTGGTGCAATCTTCTTACCGCTCTTAACTGGACGCGGTGGAGGTGGCATGACCAATCGACGTTCTTCAATAACTGGTGCTACAACGGGTGCAGTAATTGTTGAGACCGAAACTGTTTGAGATTTTTCATCAACAGTCAGCGTGGTCTTAGATGGAAATGGCTTTCCTGGAGCTTTCTTTACGGGAATGCTCTTGACCGAACTCTTCTTAGCAGGGGCTGCTTTCTTGGCGGCTTTCTTGGCAACTGCTTTTTTCGCAGGTGCGGCTTTCTTTGCTGCCTTTTTAGCAGGAGCTGCTTTCTTTACAATCTTCTTTACAGCCTTCTTGATAGCCGCTTTTTTGGCAGATTTCTTGACCGCGGCTTTCTTTACTGGCTTCTTAGGCATGTCGCGAACCTTATGCCTTCGCAGCCACCCTGACCAAGTTCGCCACGGTCAATTTTTAACGAATCAATCAACTACACTTAGAGCCTCGCGTAAAGGGCGTTGACGGGGCTATCACCTCACGAGCCGGCAGGAAGAAATGGACCTAGTCCATGTAGAACCAGCACACGGGATAACAAGTGGCACACCTAGGTGTGCAAGGCGGGTGGTACCGCGAAAGCTGTGAACGCAGCGATCGTCCCTCCAGAGTTTTTTCTGGAGGATTTTTTTATGCCATTTCGCGCCATCCCAGCAGCTGTTGATCTGCCTGCCGTCGAACATTCAATCCTGAAGTTCTGGCGCGAGAATTCAATCTTTGAAAAAACCGTCGCAGCCCGTGAAGGCGCACCTGCGTGGACTTTTTATGAAGGTCCCCCAACTGCAAATGGCATGCCCGGCACACACCACATTGAAGCGCGTGTATTTAAGGATTTGTTTCCACGTTTTCACACCATGAAGGGCAAGCAAGTAACTCGCAAAGCGGGTTGGGATTGCCATGGTCTTCCAGTTGAAATCGCCGTTGAAAAGGAACTTGGTTTTTCTGGAAAAGGCGACATCGAAAAATTTGGAATCGCACCATTTAATGACAAGTGCCGTGAATCTGTTCAGCGTCACGTCAGCGCATTCACCGACATGACAGATCGCATGGGCTTCTGGGTTGATTTTGATGAAGCGTATTGGACGATGTCACCTGAATATGTTGAATCAGTGTGGTGGTCACTTAAAGAAATTTGGAAAAAGGGTCTATTGGTTCAAGATCATCGAGTCGCGCCGTATTGCCCAAGGTGCGGAACTGGATTATCCGATCACGAGTTAGCCCAAGGCTATGAAACCGTTACCGATCCATCAGTTTTTGTTCGCTTTCCAGTTACATCAGGTGAGCTTGCAGAATTAAAGGCAGCGCTTTTGGTGTGGACTACGACCCCATGGACTTTGGTATCAAACACCGCAATTGCTGTACATCCAGAAGTTGAATATGTGGTTATTGAAGTTACCCATGAAGAAACAACTGAAGTTCTAGTTGTTGCCAAAAATTTGATGGAAGCGGTTAAGGGTGAAAAGAAGATCCTTAAGACCGTGCTGGGCAAAGAGTTAGAACGCATCACATACAAGCGACCATTTGATTACATCGAAATTCCTGATGCTCACTTCGTTGTACTTGCTACTTATGTAACAACCGAGGATGGCACCGGATTAGTTCACCAATCCCCCGCTTTCGGTGCTGATGACTTAGCGGTGTGCCGCAGCTACGGCTTGCCAGTTGTTAATCCCATCGCACCTGATGGCCATTTCTTGGCCGACGTTCCAGTTGTTGGTGGAATCTTTTTCAAAGATGCAGATAAGCCATTAGTCAAAGAGTTAAAGGCAAGTGGTGCGTTGTACAAGCATCAGCAGTATGAGCACACATACCCACACTGCTGGCGTTGTCACACAGCGTTGATGTACTACGCACAACCATCGTGGTACATCCGCACCACTTCAATTAAAGATGCCTTGCTTCGTGAAAACGCTGCAACTGATTGGCACCCAGAAACAATTAAAGAAGGCCGCTATGGCGATTGGCTGAACAACAATATTGACTGGGCCCTTTCTCGTAACCGTTATTGGGGTACTCCGCTTCCGATCTGGCGCTGTGAAAACAAGCATGAAGTGTGTGTTGATTCCCTCAAGGAACTTGGCGCTTTAGCTGGACAAGAGCTTTCTAATTTGGATCCGCACCGACCATTTGTTGATGACATCACCTTTGCTTGTGCAGAGTGTTCATTAACAATGACACGTGTTCCTGAAGTTATTGACTGCTGGTATGACTCAGGTGCAATGCCTTTTGCGCAGTGGGGTTATCCGCACAAAGAAGGTTCGGTCGAAAAGTTTAAGGCTAGCTACCCAGCTGATTTCATTTGCGAAGCCATCGATCAAACTCGTGGCTGGTTCTATACCTTGATGACAATCGGAACTTTGGTTTTTGATAAATCTTCGTACAAGACCGTGCTGTGTCTTGGCCACATCTTGGATAAAGATGGCCGCAAAATGAGTAAACACCTTGGAAATGTTTTGGAACCAATGGCGCTGATGGACCAACATGGCGCAGATGCGGTTCGCTGGTACATGTTGGCGGCAGGTTCGCCTTGGGCTGCTCGTCGTGTTGGCCATGACAGCATCAATGAGGTTGTCCGAAAGACCCTGTTAACGTACTGGAACACTGTTTCTTTCCACGCACTGTATGCAAATGCTTCAAACTTTGAGATCTCGCAAACTCCTGCACTAGCTGAGCGTCCATTGATGGATCGTTGGATCATCTCTGAGCTCAACCTTTTGGTGAAAGAAGTTGACGCAGCCCTGGAAGATTTTGATTCACAAATTGCAGGTCGCGCACTGGCGCGCTTTATCGATGACTTATCAAATTGGTATGTACGTCGATCACGCCGACGTTTCTGGGATGGCGATATTGCTGCCCTTGGGACCTTGCATGAATGTTTAGTGACGCTGACCCAATTGTTAGCACCACTTGTTCCATTTATTACAGAACAAGTGTGGCAAGAGTTAGTTATTCCAGCAGATGCTCAGCAACCTGCATCTGTCCATCTTTCTAATTGGCCTTTAGTCAATGAGGCTGCAATTGATTCTGAACTAGCATCACAAGTGGCACTGACCAGACGCATCGTTGAATTAGGCCGTGCAACCCGAGCTGAATCAGGAATCAAGATTCGCCAACCTTTGGGTCGTGCGTTAATCGCGGCAAGCGGTTGGGCGACATTGCCTGAAGCTATGCGTGAGCAAATCGCAGATGAACTTAATGTTCAAACTTTGCAGGACATCGCGACCGCAGATGGCGACCTGGTTGATATCAGCGTTAAAGCTAACTTCAAATCACTAGGTGCAAAATTTGGTGGTGCGGTTCAGGAAATCGCAAAAGCCATCGCAGCTACTGACGCAACGACGCTAGTAAAGACTTTGCGTGCTGCCGGCACCACAACTGTTGGCACTTGGGAGATCGCACTAGATGACCTAGTCGTTACCGAAGTACCAAAGAGTGGGTGGAGCGTTTCTTCTCATGATGGTGAAAGCGTTGCGCTGGATCTGGAACTTACCCCAGCGTTAATTGCTGCCGGAAATGTGCGTGAGGTAATCAGATTTATCCAGGAGCGTCGCAAGAGTGTTGGTCTTGATATTTCAGATCGCATCAACGTGAAGTGGAACGCTACGGATGAAATGGCCGCTGCTATCGAATCTGACCTAGGGCACATCTCTGATGAAGTGCTGGCGCTTTCCATGACAAGAGACGCCGGATTGGCAATTATTGATTCTGAAATTGGTGTTGAAGTCGTACTGATTAAAGCGTAATTAAATACTGCGCACTAAGTTCATCAGTAATTGTGTTCCGAAAAAGAGCACAATAAAACTCATATCCAAACTGATTGCGCCTAAGCGGAGTGGTGGCACAAAGCGACCTACGAATTTCATCGGTGGATCGGTGATTGTGTAAATCGCTTCTACAAAGTAGAGCATGATGCCTTTGGGGCGCCAAGTTCTGGAAAACATCTGCACGTAATCAAAAATCAATCGACCAAGAAGTGCGAGCAGAAAGATTTGAAGAACACTGGCAAGCAGTGAGCCAACGTTCAACATAATCAGCTCTGGTTAAAGAAACTTGCTTGAGCAGCTGCAGACTTATCTTCAGAGCTAACTGAAACATTTGCAGGTGAAAGAAGGAATACCTTCTTAGTCACGCGCTCAATTGTTCCGTGTAGACCGAAAGCAAGACCACTTGCAAAGTCAACTAGACGCTTGTGCTCAGACTCATCCATTTCAGTAAGGTTGATGATCACTGGATTTCCCTGACGGAAATGCTCACCGATCGTGCGTGCTTCGTTGTAATAACGTGGGTGCAAAGTAATGATGCGATCCATCGCTGGCAGATCAAGCTGTGGTGCTACCTCTACAACTGATGGTTGACGCAATGATCCAACTGAACGTGGTTCGCGAGTTTTAATGCGAACATCTCCGGTTGGTGGAATTGCTGGGGTGTTAGTAGTTGCTGTTTGTGGAGTATCGAATTCAGGATCATCCATCAAACCAAGGTAATTAGCGACACGGCGCATTGCATTAGACATAGTTAAAGGTTACCGGTGGGGTGAGCGAGAACCGAGGATTGATGAGCCTACGCGCACATGTGTCGCACCATGTGAAATCGCTAATTGGTAATCACCACTCATGCCGGCTGACAATGAATTCGCCTCTGGAAATCTGGCCAAGAATTCAGTACGGATCACTGACAATTGCGAATAAGCCGCTTCGGGATCCATTGCCACTGGTGGTACCGACATTAGCCCCGCCAAGGTGTGGGTCGCAGAACCCGACACAAGTTCGGCCAATTGATACAGCTGATCTACCCCTGCTCCCCCTCTGTTGTGGGCGCCATCGAGTGAAACCTGCAGAAAAATGCTTAATGGGTGCGGTGCTACTTTTTCAATTATTTCGAAATGACGTGGATCATCCAACGAATGAATTACCGAAGCCCACGATGTGATGGATTTTAATTTATTGCTCTGAATCTGGCCTTGAAAATGCCAGTTGCCGGTCACCTGCGCAGACTTTTCAGCCCCTTCGGAATCTCGGTTTTCGCCAAACTCTTGAATCCCTAGATCTTTGAGAATCTGAACATCACTTACTGGGAAAGTCTTAGTAACAGCGATCAAGGTAACTGGGTGCGAAGCGGCCGCTGCAATATTTGCCCGAACAATATTTAGATTGTGTTCGATCTCTTCGATTCGATTCATAGTGAAACTACCCCAGCAAATCGACCGGTTGGATTTTGGCGACGATGCGAAAAGTACAGCCCATCTTCAAAGGTGCAGATCGTCGATGCCTCGTAACTAACCCCAGAAGCGATTAAATCTGCAATCAATGCTTTTGGAAGATCAAGGCCCGGAGTTCCTTTGCCAGTGGTGGCAAAAGCGCGAGGATGGTCAGCAATCACATCTTGTTGCATCTGAAATGGAACCTCGTAGCAGCTGCCGCAAATAGATGGACCTAGAACCGCATGAATTTCAATCGCACCTAGCGTTCGCATCTGACGAATCGCTTTCAGTGCGATGCGATTTACTAATCCTGCACGTCCAACATGAATTGCCCCGACAGCTTCTTTAGATATCAGCAGTAACGGAATGCAATCAGCAACCATCACCGCCAAAGAAAGATTTGGTGTAGTTGTGATGAGGCCATCACATGTAGGAATTTCGGAGCTGATTGCATCAATTACTTCGATGTGATCGCCATGAACTTGATTCATGAACTGGGCAGAACCGATTTTTGCTCGATTGGAATTCACTACAGCTGGATCATCGCCCACATGTAGCGCTAAATTCAATGATTCATAAACGCCAAGGCTTTCGCCTCCGCGTCGATCGGTAAAGAAGTGAGGCAAAGCCTTACTTCATGAAGTCAGGAACGTCGATCTCATCTTCTGCGACGAGCTCTTCAAAGGTCACGCGACGCTTTGGAGTCTCATTGCCAAGATCAAGTGCCACAGAGATCGGATCATTTGATGCGATTGGGTCTGCGACTCCGCCGAGCGTTGCTGCATCAATTACAGGTGTAGCTACCTTCTTAGGTGCTCCGCCTTCAAAACCTGCAGCAACGACGGTAATTCGAACCTCATCACCAAGGGCGTCATCGATGGTTGTTCCGAAGATGAACTTAGCGTTTGGATGAACCGCTGATTGAACAAGCTCGCACGCTTCATTAACTTCAAAGAGACCAAGATCTGATCCACCCGAAACTGAAAGAAGTACGCCCATCGCACCATCAATTGATGCCTCTAGCAACGGACTAGAAATTGCTAATTCAGCTGCACGTAGTGCACGGTTTTCTCCGCGCGCAGAGCCGATACCCATCAGCGCGGAACCAGCACCAGACATAACAGCCTTAACATCGGCAAAGTCCAAGTTGATCAAACCAGGTTGCGTAATGATTTCTGTAATTCCTTGAACACCTGAAAGCAACACTTGGTCGGCGCTCTTGAAAGCATCTGCCAAAGTGATTGTGCGATCTGAAATCGCTAGCAAACGATCATTAGGAATAACAATCAATGTATCTACTTCTGCGCGCAACGCTTCGATACCAAGATCTGCTTGAGCTGAACGAAGTTTTGCTTCGAAAGAAAATGGACGAGTTACTACACCAATAGTTAGTGCACCAATTTCTTTTGCAATCTTTGCAACAACTGGTGCTGCACCAGTTCCGGTTCCGCCACCTTCGCCTGCAGTTACGAAAACCATATCCGCACCGCGCAAAATTTCTTCAATGTCATCTGCGTGATCAAGTGCAGCTTCGCGTCCCTTATCTGGATCCATTCCTGCACCAAGACCGCGCGTTGTCTTGCGACCAATATCTAATTTCACATCCGCATCACTCATTAACAAATGTTGTGCATCTGTATTAATTGCAATGAATTCGACGCCTTTTAGACCGACATCGATCATTCGATTAATAGCGTTAACTCCACCGCCACCAATGCCGACAACTTTGATGACCGCTAAATAATTCTGTGGTGAAGCCACGTTAATCCTCCTTATGAACCATAAACCTCCAGTTGAGGCTTACAATTCACTACTTTTCGATAAGGCGAACTTAAAGTGCATGAGGGTGATTATCAAATACCGACATGAATTTATTAACGTGTCGCAAATATTTTTGGTGTAAGAATTATTTAACGATTGGTGCAAGTGGTGCTGACACATCGACTCGTTTAATGTCTGCGTTTTCAGGTAGGGCTATCAAAGCCTTATAAACCTTTAGTTTTAACTCGTTTTCTGAGTCACTTCCCCAACGAATTTCGATCAGCTTGCCATTGTTTTGTGAGATCAAAACCAACGCACCAGTGCTGCGAACCTTTACAACCGTCAAGGAAGACTTGAGCTCTTCGGGCAATTGCGTCAAAAATTGGACGCCCTTTTTTGCAGCCTCCAGGTTGGCAGCCTGAATTTGAATCAATCCCTCTGGTCGTACGCCCTGTGGCACAAAACTTGAGGCACTGGAATCAATTACTTTGTTTTCAAATATAGCTATCGGTGTGCGCGAAGTAAGTTGAACAACAACTTTTCCGTTGATCCAATTTCTCGAAATCTTTGCAGATCGCACCCAGTCAAGTTTTTCCAATTTAGTCGCTACGGCTCGTGGTTCCACACGTGCCAACTTCTGACCTTTCACGATTCCGGTATTTAAGGGTCGATTGCTTCCGATTACTTCTACTGACGAAACGGTAAACAAAGTTGAATACCCCAGTACGTACGTAGAGCCGGCAAGTAAAGCAACCACTAAGCCAACGACAATTGAACGTTTCATTTATGCAAAACGCCTAACTAAACCTTCAACGATTATCGGTGCCAGAGAACTGACATCTCCTGCGCCCAACGTCATAATCACATCGCCGGGTTGAGCATCTGCAATTACTGAATCAGTAACTTCGATGAAGTTCGGAATGTATTCGCCCTTGCTCATCTTTGAGGTAATGATTCTTGAATTAACGCCCTCGATAGGTTTTTCTGAAGCGGCATAGACTTCGAGGACAATTGCTCGGTCAGCGACATTGAGCTCGGTCGCAAATTGCTCGGCAAAAGCTTGTGTTCTGGAATATCGATGCGGCTGGAAAATAACAATCAAGCGGCCCGCATCTGCATAACGACGTGCAGCTTCAAGAGTTACATGAATTTCAGTTGGATGATGTCCGTAATCATCAATCACGCGGATGCCATGGACCGTTCCTTTAACTTCGAACCTGCGACCAGTGCCTCTAAAGCTGCCTAAACCAGTTAGTAATTCGGCGGGAGGAAATCCGAGCTTTAAACCTGTAGCCAGAACGCCAGCAGCATTTAAAAGATTGTGATGGCCAGGAACCTGTAGTTCGATGTGGCCCACGCTCTTGCCTTTCCAAATAGCCCGAGCGCGAGAACCCATCGTGAGAAGCTCAATCTGATCAATATGTAAATCAGCTGACTCATTGACACCGTAAGAGACAGTTTCGAGGTCAGTTAATCCTTCGGCAAGTGCCACAGCGCCTTCATCATCTGCGCAATAAGTAAGGAAGCCATGTGGCTGGATCGTGGCGGCAAAATCTCTAAAGGCTTGTGCAACCGCTTCAGCTGTTTCAAAGAAATCCACATGATCATGTTCAACATTTGTAACTATGGCAGCAAATGGGTGGTATTCAATAAATGAACCATCAGATTCATCGGCTTCTGCAACAAAGATTTCACCGGTTCCACGATGCGCGTTAGATCCTGAAGCGGTAATCGTTCCACCGATAGCAAAGGAAGGATCCGCCCCACATGCTTGCAGAGCAACGGCAAGCATTGATGATGTTGTGGTTTTTCCATGTGTTCCAGCAACAGCCACACTCTTTGATTCAGACATCAGCACCGACAAAGCGCCAGCACGGGTCAGGATTGGAAGTTTTAATTCTTGTGCACGTACGCGCTCTGGATTACTTTCGGAAATAGCGTTTGAGTAAACAACTAGATCAGCGCCATCAACATTTTCGCCCTTATGAGTTGTTGAAACTGATGCACCAAGTGCGGCTAACGCGGTAACGACAGATGAGTCTTTAGCATCAGATCCACTGACGGTAATTCCGTGAGACAAAGCGATTCTGGCAAGACCGCTCATGCCCGCTCCACCGATTCCGATGAAATGAACGCGCTTGCCAACCAAGGAAGCTAGGTGTGGTTTCATGATTGCATCGCAAATTCAGTAAGTGCGACTATTTTCTGCGCAGCTTCAAGATCTTGGTCATCGCCATTGATAGGTGCATCAGCAGCGGCTGCTAACAATCTATCGATGTGGGCGCTGATAAATTGTGAGCTGAATTCTTTTTGAGTAATCACTTCGGCTCGAGCATCAGAAACCAAAGAAGCAGCGTTAACGAACTGTTCTCCATTTCCAATTGGCAACGGCACAAATAGAGCGTATCGACCTAGCGCCCTAAATTCGCTACAGGTCACCGCCCCGCTTCTGGCAATTATTAAATCAGCAGCCAAATATGCATCAGCCATGGCATCAACGTAAGCAACTGGTCTGTAATCCCCTTGGGCTGCTGGCAAGGTGTTCAGTTTTCCAATTGAGTGAAGAACCGAAATCCCTTTTTGATTAAAGATGGCAACGCTTTGTTCAACAATCCCATTAATTGCCAATGAACCCTGAGATCCGCCCATGATGAACACAAGTGGTCGATCTGCCGGAAAACCTAATCGCAACTTGGCCGCTGATCGAGCTGACGCCCAGTTATCTGCTGACGCAACACAGGCTTTGGCAACATCTGACCTAAGTGGCAAACCTGCCAATAAGGCATCTGAAAACTTTCCTTGTTCAACTGGGTGAGCCACTGCAAGGTGTGAAGTAAATACCGCACCTAACCGATTAGCCCAGCCTGGCTTTGCATTAGCTTCATGAATAACAATGGGGGTTCTAGATAGTGCAGCTGCGATATATGCAGGTGCGCTGACATAGCCACCAAAGCCAATCAAGGCATCGGCATTCTTAACAACCTTCACACAGGCAAGTACTGATGAAATTAAATCAACTGGAATTCGCAGCCAAGAAATCGAAGGTGTTCTGGAGATTTTGACTTTAGGAATTGTTCGCAATTGAAATCCTGCCGCTGGTACAAGGGTGTTTTCAAGTCCACTCTTTGTTCCAAGAAAAATGCAGCTATCTGACGGATTGGTTTTTAACCATTGGCGAGCAACAGCAAGTGCTGGCTCAATGTGTCCTGCGGTGCCACCACCAGCCAGAACTACCGTAGCCATTTAATTCCCGTCTCTTGTAATCCTTTATAGATTACTGGGTCTCTGCGGGCAGCACCTAAAACAAACCCAATACCCATGTATGTCGCAACCAACGCAGAACCACCGTATGAAACAAGTGGAAGTGTCACACCTACAACAGGCAACACACTTATTGCAGAGCCGATGTTGAGCACAATTTGAATTGCAAACCAGCAACCCAAACCGGCAGAGACATAGCGCACCATGGGATCACTTGCGCGAAGTGCTAACTTAAAGATTGCAAACAAAAGTAAAGCCAAGATAGCCAAAGTAGCTAGAGTTCCGAATAAACCTAACTCTTCACCAATTACTGAAAAAATAAAATCTGTATGAGCTTGAGACAAGTTGCCCCATTTTTGACGGCTTGCGCCAAGTCCTACACCGAAGAAACCGCCGCTAGCTAGACCAAGCAAACTGTGAGCCGGTTGCCAACCAGAGAACTTGTATTGATCTTCAGCAAATGGGTTAAGAAAAGCCGCAAAACGTTCGGCACGGTGTGGAACAGTCAAGATAAAGATTGCAATGACCGCTAAGCCTCCGACTAATCCAACTCCAAAGACTCCTAAACGCAAACCTGATACCCACAGCAATCCCGCCAAAATAAAGGCAAATACCGAAGCAGTACCAAGGTCACGGCCAGCCATCACCAAAATCATGCAGAGCAAGAAAGCTGGACCGATCAACACAACTACATTGCTATGGATGGCACCTGCACGTTCGCGAATTGCCAGCATATGTCCTGCCCACAAAATCATTAAGAATTTTGCAACTTCGCTGGGCTGAACATCGACAATTCCAAGGCTGATCCAGTTGTGATTACCGTTGACGCTCTTGCCAATAAGTTGAACAAGTGCCAAAAGTATTACGGAAATCAAAAAGCCAAAGCGGGCGATAACTTTCCACTGACGAAGCGATAATCGCGACAAAACCCAGGCCATGGGTAGAGAAATGATCAGAAAAAGTACTTGGCGGATTACGACTCCGTAGGTTGTGCCGCCGGAACCTAAAGAATAAATCGAAGAAGCAGAAAAGACCATGATCAGACCCAAAAGACTTAAGGCCAACGTGCTGCCTAGGAGCATGTAGTAAAGATTTACGGGTTTAGTGAAAAGTGTTTCTTCACGCTTCATGTGCAATCACCTTTCGGACGGCAGCTGCAAATCTATCGCCGCGATCTGCATATGAAATGAATTGATCCATCGAAGCACAAGCTGGTGCTAACAAGACGGCATCGCCTGACACAGCGTGCTTAGAAGCTTCAGTAACAATTGATTCCATCAAGGAATTTGAATCTCCCCCACGGGTGTAATCAGCTGGTGAATCAATCAGGATTCTGGGAACGGTTGGCGCATGCTGAATCAACGCCGCTTCAATCAGACCGCGATCTTGACCAATAAGAATTGCTGCCTTAATTCTTGGAGCACATCTTTGAATCATTGAATCCATATCGGCACCTTTTGCCAATCCGCCAGCGATCCACACAACTGAAAGATGCGACATTAATGATGCAGCTGTTGCATGCGGATTAGTTGCTTTTGAATCATCAACCCAAGTTATGCCATCTGCTGCGTGAATAGTTTCAATGCGATGGCGACCTGGGCGAAAAGCCTGAAGTGCTTTTTGAATGACATCGTGAGGAACATCAATGGCCCTGGCTAAACCAGCTGCGGCCAATGCATTCGACACATTGTGGGGAACCGTTGGAACAATGTCTACTAACTCACAAATCATTGAAGCTTGCTGCGGATCATTTACAAAGGCACGATCAACTAGTAGCTCTTCGACGACTCCGATTTCACCAGGTGCTGGAGTATTGAGTGAAAAGAATACTTTGCGATCCTTAAACTGATTGGCACGTGTTACTACTGCGCCATCATCGGCGTTAAGAATTGCCACATTTGCGCGATCTAGAATAGAAAATTTAGCGTCGGCGTAAGCATCAAAACTTCCGTGCCAATCCAAGTGGTCATCGGCAATATTGAGAATTGCCGCAGCCTGAAATTGTGCTTGGCGGGCCCAATGCAATTGAAAACTTGATAGTTCTAAAACTAGGACTTCGTATGGGTCGTCACTATCAACTGCGTCAATGACGGTATCACCAACATTGCCACAAGCTGTTGCTTTTATACCGGCCGCTTTCAAAATTGCCGCAGTCATTTCAACAGTAGTTGTCTTGCCATTAGTGCCAGTAACTGCGAGCCACTTTTGTCCCGGCGCGCGCACGGTGCGTAGGTTCCAGGCAAGATCAATTTCATTGAAAAGTTCAAGTGAACTATTGAGAATCTTGACGACTAAAGGATGGTCTTGCCGCCACCCTGGTGAAATAACAGCAGCATCAAAGTTTTGTAAATCCACCTCACCTGGCTTTAGCGCATCAGCTGCGTTGTCATCTGTCAGGGTGACCTTGCCGCCTTGTGATCTCAAGAAACCAGCAACTGAGTTTCCAGTTACTCCGGCACCTAGAACCAGAAACCTTTTGTCGGCAAAGTCAGTAGACATGAATTACTTGACGACCCATTGTGCGTAGAAAAGTCCAAGACCCATCGCTACGCATAATCCCGCAATGATCCAGAAACGAATAACTACTGTTATCTGAGCCCAACCAATTAATTCAAAGTGGTGATGCAATGGCGCCATTTTAAAGACGCGCTTGCCGCCGCTGATTTTGAAGTACGCGGTTTGAATCAACACAGACATGGTGATGATTACAAAGAGCCCGCCCAGTGGAATAAGAAGCAATTCCACGCGCAAAGTGGCAGCTAATCCTGCGATCGCACCACCTAGAGCAAGCGAACCCGTATCCCCCATAAAGATTTTGGCTGGCGGTGTGTTCCACCATAAGAATCCGGTACAGCCGCCGGCAAAGGCTGCAGCAAGAACTGCAAGATCTAGCGGATCACGAACTGCGTAACAGCCAGCAGATGCATTAATTGCGCAGCTTTGACCAAATTCCCAGACACCAATCAAAACAAAAGCTAAGAAAGTCATGATTGATGCACCGGTTGCTAAACCATCTAGACCATCTGTCAGATTTACCGCGTTACTAGCCGACATCACCATCACAATGATAAAAATGACAACCAGCGCTGGTCCTAAGTAAATTGTTGTTTCGCGAACGCCGGACAAATATTCTGAAATTGGAGTCAAGGAATCTTTGTCGGCAAACTGCAAGCCAAGGTAACCAAAAACACCGGCTGCAATGGCTTGACCAAGAAGTTTGTAACGTCCAGGTAGTCCACGTGAATTTTGACGGGAAACCTTGAGCCAATCATCAAGAAATCCGATGAAACCTAAAGCAACTACTAAACCAATTACCAACAGCGCAGACGCTGTCACTGGGTTTCCTGTAACAAGGTGTGCAAACAAATAGCCGAGAATTGCAGCAAGAATGAAGCTGATTCCACCCATGGTTGGTGTTCCATGCTTTATATGGTGGCTGCTTGGACCATCTTCACGAATAATCTGTCCGTACCCTTTACGAGCAAGTGCGCCAATCAGAACACGTGTTCCGAAAATGGAAAAGATGAGTGCAAAGGCACCAGCGAGAAGGATCTGTCTCAACTTTCAACTCCGCTCTTGTCTAGCCACAAGCTCTCTAACCTTTGAGCCAACACTTCAAAACCTTCTGAACGTGAAGCCTTTACTAAAACAACATCTCCTGCTGAGAAGTGATCTGTCATAGATAAGCACTCATCGATACTTGCGTAATGATGAATCACCATTTCTCCTACAGAGTCACCGTATTCGGGAGCACCAATGGCCACGAGATGATCGATACCAAGCTCCTGAGCAAGGGTGCCAATTTCTGCATGAAGTGCCGCGCTTGACTCGCCGAGTTCATGCATTTTTCCAAGGAAAGCCCACGATTGACCGCCTCTTTCCTGAGCAAAAAGAACAAGTGATCGCAGAGCAGCTGACATAGATTCTGGGTTGGCGTTATAGGCATCATTGATTAATAACAAGCCAAAAAGATCATGAATTTCCATTCGCCACTTACTGGAATTCTCGGCAGTTGATAATGAACTTGTGATTAATTCGATGGGCAGATCTAGCGCGGTACCTACTGCAGCCACGGCTAATGCATTGGCAATGTGGTGTTCGCCAACTAGTCGCATACCAACGGCGTCTCGGCCTGCAGGGGTCACTAAATCAAAATGTGGACGGCCTTCACGGATTTCAATCTCAGTTGCACGAATTTCACACCCTGCACCAAAACTAATTGTTCGCCCTGAATGCAACGATTGCATAGCTGGTGTGTACAAGTCGTAATTACCAAGAACGGCGATGCCGTCCTTAGCCAAACTTTGAATCAGTTCAGATTTAGTTTCGGCAATTGCTTGGACTGATCCAAATTCTCCAAGGTGAGCAGTTCCTACTGTTAGAACAACGCCGATGTTTGGTTGAGCGATACCGCACAAGCGAGCAATATCTCCAGAATGTCGAGCTCCCATTTCTAAAATGCAGAATCTAGTTTTTTCATCGCATTCCAGCAATGTGATAGGCAAACCAAGATCATTGTTAAATGAGCCCGCTGGTGAAACAGTTGGACCAACCGCCGACAACATATGCGACATTAAATCCTTAGTACTTGTCTTACCTTGCGAGCCGGTTATACCGATGACAGTTAAGTTTGTTAAACGTTTGCGAACAAAGGTCGCCAAAACCGACAAAGCCTCTATGACATCTTGAACGACGATACAAGGACCATCAATGCGCTTAGTCGTCAATGAGAACATGGCACCGGCGCGATAAGCATCGGCGGCAAAATCATGTCCATCTACAACTTCACCTTGCAAAGCTAAGAAAATACAACCCGGAACCGCTTTGCGTGAATCAAAAACTGGAGCTTTGGAAACTAGCAAGTCTTTGTCGCAATGCAGTTCGCCACCAACTAAAAGGGCTATTTCTCCAGCAGTTAAAGTGATCATTTCTTGTCCTCGATCGCCTTAGCTAATTCAATGCGATCATCAAATGGGTGCACCACACCGCTTATCTCTTGACCTTTTTCATGGCCTTTGCCCAGCACGATCACTAGGTCACCTTCGTTGGCTTCATTGACTGCAGCTCTGATTGCATCTGAGCGATCTTCAATTACCGCACTTGGTTCGGCAATATCTAGGCCAAGAGTCATCTGCACCAAGATTGCTTCCGCTTTTTCTGAACGCGGATTATCGCTAGTAAAAATTGCTACATCTGCGCCTTCAAGTAAGGCCTTACCCATCAAAGCTCGCTTTGAAGCGTCACGATCGCCGCCACAGCCAAGTACAGCAATGACTCGACCATCACTGATTTCATGTGCGGTTTCCAAAACTCGAGTTACCGCATCTGGTGAATGTGCATAATCAACCAGTGCGGTGAAGTTCTGCCCTAGGCGTACGGATTCAAGTCGTCCTGCCGCACCAGTTAACTGCGGCAAGATCGCTGCAATATCAATTGGATCAATTCCACTTTCGGTAGCAATTGCCACTGCCATTAAGAGATTGTCAAAGTTATATCCGCCATGAAGATGAACTTTGCCTTCGATCAGGATTCCACCACTGCCCCGAATCGAAACATGAGCGCCTACATAGTCCTTTGTTATTGCGGCAAAATGCCAAGTTGCGCTTCGATCATGGCGAGAAACTGTCATGACCGGCAGTTCAGTTATTTCCTTAAGTTTTAACCCGTAAGCATCATCAATATTGATTACTGCTAAATCTGCAAATTCAAAGGAAAACAACTTAGCTTTGGCTGCAAAGTAAGCTTCCATGGTTTTGTGAAAATCAAGATGATCCTGTGAAAGATTAGTAAATGCCACGACGGCAAAGTGGCTGCCACGAATTCTCTCTAGCGCAATTGCGTGGCTAGATACTTCCATGACTAAGTTGCGCATGTGACGCTCACGCATCATGGCCGATAATGCCTGTAATTCACTACTTTCAGGTGTCGTTCTCTTACTTGGGATAACTTCGTCGCCAATGCGAGTTTCTACAGTTCCAATCAGACCGCTTTCACGTCCAGCCAAAGACATGATCTGATGCAGCAAAGTTGTAACAGTTGTCTTTCCATTTGTTCCAGTGACTCCGACGCTATACAGATCGCGCATCGGTTCGCTGTAGAACCAAGCGCTAATCACGCCCGCCGCTCGCCGAGGATTGCTACTTACAATTACTGGAACGCCAGTTATTGTGGCCGCACCGACTGCATCTGTCAGTACCGCAATAGCACCACGTGCGATTGCTTCTGCTGCAAATTGAGCGCCATGAGTCTTTTCTCCTGGCAAGGCAACAAATAGGTCACCTTCTTGAACGTTGTTACTTGAGAGCGATATACCCGTTACAACCGTTGCTGGATCTCCAGTTAACTGCGCATTAGCTATTGCTGCGACTGATTCGAGCGTTCTCTTGAATTCTTCAATTGGCCTTGACACTTGCTGCCTTCTTATCTGCAATCAATTTTCTTTCAGCAAGAAGAGCTTTTTCAGTCAATGGAATTGGATCTACAACAGCACCTGTTGGAGCAATTCCCTTTGTCTGAAGTACAAAGGACATAACCTTTTTAAAGACGGGGCCGCCTAGGTATCCACCCCAGTGGATTCCCTTTGGATCTTGAATAGTTACAGAAATGACATAGGCCGGCTTGTCAGCTGGTGCAAAGCCAATGAAGGATGCGGTGTAACCGCGGTAGCAACCGCATGTGTCATCAATACGTTGCGCAGTTCCAGTCTTTCCAGCAACACGGTATCCAGGAATCGCTGCAGATGGCGCGGTTCCATTTGCAGATACAACGCTCTCCATCATCAAACGCATTTTTGCCGCAGTCTCTGGGCTAATCACTCGAACATTCTCGCGAGTTTCAGATGGTGTGTAATTTCCGCTTGAATCACTTGTTCCTGCAATTACAGTTGGAGAAACGCGGACTCCGTCATTTGCAATTGTTGCAAACACGCTTGTCGCCTGCATCGCAGTTACTGAATATCCCTGTCCGAAAGCAACAGTTGGCGCGGTAGTACCAGACCAATCGGCAACCTTGGGAAGAATTCCACGTGATTCACCAGGTAGTCCTGAACCAGTCTTTGTACCAATTCCAAACTTTGTTAAGTAGTCATAAAGCTTGTCATTAGAAATCATTTCGCCAATCTTGATGGATCCAGTGTTACTAGATACCGCCAAAATGCCGGCAGTTGTTAAACGCTGCGTTGGATGTGGCTCATGATCTTTAAAAACTTTGGTCGAGCGCTTCAACTTATCTGGGATCGTTAATACTGTTTCAGGAGTGATTTTCTTTTCTTCCATGGAAGCAGCGATTGTCATAACTTTTCCAGTAGAACCTGGTTCATAAACATCAAGAACAGATGGATTTCGCATTGCTACCAAAGAAACTTTAGTTGTGTCATTTGGGTCAAAAGTTGGGGCGGTAGCATGTGCCAAAATATGCCCAGTCTTTGGATCCATCACAATGACAGTTCCGCTTAAAGCTCGTGTGGATTTCACTACATCTGCTATCGCCTTTGATGCAACCCACTGAATATCGCGATCTACTGTTAAGCGAATAGAAGTGCCTGCTTGTGCTGGAATGATTTCTGATTGTGAACCTGGAATCTCAGCTTTGTAACCATTGGCATATGAATACTTGCCGTCAATACCTTTGATCTTTGAATTCATGCTGGATTCAAGTCCAGTAGCACCCACACCATCGTGATTTACAAATCCAATTAAGGATGCGATCAAACTGCCAGATGGATATTCGCGGACATAGCTACGTTCTGGAAAGAAACCGATGATTCGATCAGGGCTCATGGCCTTAAATCGTGAGTTGTACTGGTCTAGCGCTGCAGAAAGCTTGAGCCAGGTCGCTGGCTTTGCATTGCGGGCAACCATGTTCCATTTACGGGTACCAGTCAGTGATTCTTGGACCTCTGCAACTTTCATCCCCAGGATTGGTGCAACAAATGCTGCAACCTTGGCCGGGTCAGTGATTTGGGTTTGGTCTACAACGATGCTTGTTGCGGCAACGCTTCTTGCAAAAGCCACTCCGTTAATGTCGGTGATGTCACCGCGTGGTGCTTGAAGCGTTCTTACCTTTTCCATTTCATTGACGGCACGTTCGC
>CAYMNN010000001.1:24129-46784 GCA_964391815.1 uncultured Candidatus Planktophila sp. | reverse complement strand
AACGAGGTCTTGGAAACCCTCTAAAAGCATTGAATTTGGCTGGTTCTCCAGAGGTTAAGCGTCTAGCAAAACCTGAGGAAATTGAAATGAGAATCGTTGCAGCTGGTGCTCGCCGCGATCTTGGCGAGTTTGATGCAGCTGTAGTCACTTTGACCTGCAAAGAACTTAACAATGAAACCGATGAGTGGGCGTTACGTCTACGGTATGCCTACGCCGATGCTTTACATGCAGCTGGTCGTTTGGATGAAGCGCGCGAATGGTTTGGAAAGTGCGCGGATTTAGATCCCGATGAATTCACCGATGCTGCAGAAAGAGCTGCTCAGTAGTTACCCACAGTTCAATCATTTCCACGATATTTGTCAGAGCGTAGAAATACCTTGCTTCTAAACAAGAGGTAAGGGGTGGTTCATGGCTACAGGGGTTAAATCAAAGAAGGCATCTACAAACAAGGATGAAGTTGAGCAAGATTATTCACTCAATGACGTTCTTCTTCGCGGGCGCGTGTCACGTGAGGCGGTTGAAAAAGAGTTACCTAGTGGTGACAAAGTTGTTGAGTTCCGCTTGATTATCACTCGTGAAAAACTCTCGGGGGTGGATACCCTGGATATAGGTGCGTGGAACGCCAAAGCTCGGCGCAGCGCACTTACTCTTAAAGCCGATGAGTGGATTGAGATTTCAGGATCGATACACCGACGTTTTTGGAGCGCGCCGACAGGCCTTGCAAGCAGATGGCAGGTTGAAGCGGCCGAGATATCGCGAATTTAGGTAGGCTTATGGCATGAGTAAGAACAACGATTTGAAAGCAACCATTAAATCTCTCATCGAGAATGTTCAATTGGGAAACAAATCTGGAACTGAGGTCGCATCCTCGGTCAATCTTTGGCTCAAAGAGGGTGGAGAAGCGCTCAGGGTAAAGATCGAGGATGAGGTCGAACGTTCGGTTTCAAAGATGGGTTTTGTAAAGCGCGGTGAGTTTGAAGCGCTCAAGCAGGAAGTTGCTGCTCTTAAAAAAGGGACGCCACATACTGCAGCTAAGAAGACGGCTAAGAAAGCAGCGACCACAAAGGATGCAACGAAAAAGAACCCTGTAAAAAAGACGGCAAAGAAGAGCGCTAAAAAAGTGGTTGCAAAAAAAGCGACTAAGAAAGTGAGCAAGTAAATGGATCACAATCAGAGCAACAGCGGCCACACCAATGATCAGGTGTTTAACGGTGAAAGCTTTGTTGAAGATCTGCGCAACGAGCTGCAAGAAATAGATGCGATGGAGGTTGGCGATCACGCGCAACGTTTTGAAGCGCTGCATCAAAAACTTAACCAAGCGCTCTCTTCTATTGACGGAATGTAGTTAACAAACCTCAATGAAAACTCGTTTGGATGCTGAGCTAGTTCGGCGAGAACTGGCGCGTTCACGTGAGCAAGCCGCTGATCTAATCGAAAAAAGATCAGTGTTGGTAAATGGAATCCCAGCAACAAAGCCGGCTACACAGGTCGATGCCGAAACATCAATTACGATCTCTGGAAATCGGGATGATTTTGTGTCACGAGGCGGTCACAAACTTGAAGGTGCATTAAACGCCTTTTCTGGCGTACATGTTGAAGGAAAGCGCTGCTTAGATGCGGGGGCTTCAACGGGAGGTTTCACTGACGTGCTTTTGCGTCGCAATGCAGGTCATGTTGTGGCGGTAGATGTTGGGTATGGGCAGTTGGCTTGGGGTTTGCGACAGGATGAGCGAGTAACGGTTTTGGATCGCACAAACATTCGCCACTTAACGGGTGAAATGGTGGGAGAGCCGATTGATCTAGTTGTGGCTGATTTGTCCTTTATTTCTTTGACCTTGGTACTACCCGCACTAGCTGCCGTATCTAAACCGGATGCAGATTTTGTTGTGATGGTTAAGCCTCAATTTGAAGTTGGCCGCGAAAAACTGGGAGCAGGTGGCGTCGTACGCGATCCAGCTTTGCGAAAAGCTGCAGTTATCGAAGTTGCTGATTCAGCCTATGACGTTGGTTTGGGCACTATGGGAATTACAGCAAGCCCACTTCCTGGACCTGCTGGTAATGTTGAATACTTCCTCTGGCTTCGTCGTGGAGCGGCAGAGATTGATCATGCAATGCTTGATGAAGCGATAGCGATTGGACCTCAGTGATGCGAAATCTTTTGATTGTGTGCAATCCTGCACGAGTCGATGCCGTAGTCGCTGCCGTTGAGTTGCAGCAAAATCTTGCTTCAACTTTTGGTATTTATACGATCTCTGATGTCAATATTCCAGGAATTATCAAATCCTCAATTTCAGATCTTCCGGAAATCGAGGCTGCGGTAGTTCTTGGTGGCGATGGAACAATGTTGCGTGCCGCAGAGGTTGCCTACGTTCGCGATATTCCATTGCTGGGCGTGAACTTGGGCCATGTTGGATTCTTGTCAGAAGTTGAAAGATCCCAAATCGCTGATGTTATTCACGCAGTTGTGAATAAGAGTTATGTGATTGATCCCAGAATCACGTTGGGGTACGCCGTCGAACGAGATGGAAAAACAGTTGCAACTGGCTGGGCCCTTAACGAAGTTACCGTGGAACGTGAGCGAGCAACCATGGTCGAACTTTTCCTTGAAATCGATAACCGCCCAATATCTAGATGGGGTTGTGATGGATTGATTTGTTCAACGCCAACGGGATCAACTGCATACGCATTTTCTGCGGGTGGTCCGGTTTTGTGGCCAGCAGTTGATGCGCTGGTTGTGCTACCAATTTCGGCACATGCTTTGTTCTCGCGTCCACTAGTAATTTCTCCGACTTCAGTTATTGCTGTGGGAATTGAATCCTCCGAAGCTTTCCTGTCAGCCGATGCAATTCGTAAATTCCCACTTGTTGCTGGGGACAGGGTCGTTGTGACCAAAGATTCAAGGATCATTCAATTAGCTCACTTGAACAACACCCTCTTTAGTGATCGATTGGTGGCTAAGTTCAAACTACCTGTTGAGGGCTGGCGTGGTGAGTGAACGTACCTTTCTTGAAGAAATAACTATTAAATCTATTGGTGTTATTGATAACTCTGTTCTTGAAATTTCTAAAGGTTTAACCGTTCTTTCTGGCGAAACTGGTGCCGGAAAAACAATGATTTTGACCGCTTTGAACTTAATTCTGGGTGGCAAGGCCGACAGCTCACTGGTCCGCAAAGGTGCTGAACGTTTGGTGGCAAGTGGAAAATTCTCGATTCCAAAGGCGCAAGAGATGCTATTTGAGGAAGCGTTGATTGAAGATGGCGAATTAATTGTTGTTCGCACAGTAAGCGCGGATGGAAAAAGCAAAGCAACTACCAACGGAGTAAGTGCTACCGCTTCTACGCTTGCAACTTTAGGCGAAAACTTAGTTGAAGTACATGGTCAGTCAGCTAACCACACTATTACCAAAGCGTCACGTCAGCGCGAATTAGTTGATCGGTTTGGCGCAATTGACTTGAATGATTATCAAGGCGCTTTAAGTCGCTACCACGACATGAAGGAACGCATTGCAGCGCTTAAGAAGAGCATTGATGCCAAAGACAAAGAGTTGGCAGAGCTGCGTGAATTTGCAAAGGAATACAGCGCACTAAACCCGAACGCCGGGGAGTACGCAGATATCGAAAACGAGATAGCGCGCTTATCTAGTATCGAAGAGTTACGAACTGCCACCACCCTTGCTACCTCTGCAATTGAGGATGAAGAGTCAGGATCTTTGACTTCGTTAGGTACGGCCAGACGTTCCCTAGATTCAGCTCGCTCGAAAGACCCCGAACTAGAGGCTATGTATGAGCAACTAAGTGAAAGTTTTTTCCTATTAGCAGATGCTCAAAGCTCGTTGAATAGTTACTTATCTCGCCTGGAAGCAGATCCTGCCCGACTTGATTATTTACAAAATAGAAAGTCACAGTTCAATACATTGGTTAAAAAGTTCGGGGGAAATGGTTCGCTCGAGGCAGAGGTAGAGGCACTACAGCTTCGATACAAGAACTCTGCCGAGACGATTGCAGATCTTGAAGGCGGAGATATCCGGCTGCAGGAGTTAGAGAAAGAACTAACATCGATCAAGAAGACTTTGCTCATTGAGGCAAAAAGTGTGAGCCAATCTCGATTAGAAGCTGCGACTAAATTATCAACTTTGGTGACTAGTGAGATTCAACAATTGTCTATGCCTCACGCCGCTTTTGTTGCAACAGTAGAAACGTGTGACTACACCGCACCTAAGGAATCTGACTTCACAACACATGGATGTGATGAAGTAGCGATGTTCATCCAAGGGCACAAGGATGCTCCGCTAGTTTCATTAGCAAAAGGTGCCTCCGGTGGTGAAATGTCACGCGTGATGTTGGCACTTGAAGTAGTGATTGCAACTACCCATCCAATTGGCACGTATGTTTTCGATGAAGTTGATGCCGGAGTCGGCGGGAAAGCGGCAATTGAAGTAGGGCGCCGATTGCATCAACTATCACAACACGCACAAGTGATTGTGGTGACTCATCTACCTCAGGTTGCGGCTTGGGCTGATTCACACTTTGTTGTTACTAAAAACAATGATGGCACCGTTAGCCAAAGTGATGTCCGTTTGGTCTCGGGCGAGGAACGGATCGAAGAAGTCGCTCGAATGCTGGCAGGGCTTGAAAACTCGGCCAGCGCCCGCGAACACGCCACCGAACTGCTTTCCCTGAAGGTGTAAGAGCAACACCTTTTTAAATGATAGGTTTGTCTTCCATGGGCCAAGCACATGTGACTAAACACTTATTTGTAACCGGCGGAGTCGCCTCAAGTTTGGGCAAAGGACTCACAGCCTCAAGTCTTGGCAGATTATTAGTTGCTCGCGGTATCCGCGTAACGATGCAAAAGCTCGATCCTTACCTCAACGTCGATCCCGGCACCATGAATCCATTTCAACATGGTGAAGTTTTTGTAACCGATGATGGCTCCGAAACCGATTTAGATATCGGTCACTACGAAAGATTCCTTGACCGTAATCTGCATGGATCGGCCAATGTGACTACAGGTCAGGTTTATTCACGTGTGATCGCTCGAGAGCGCCGCGGCGAATACCTGGGGGAGACGGTTCAAGTAATTCCGCACATCACCAATGAAATCAAAGAACGCATCATTGCGATGGCTGGACCTGAGATTGATTTAGTTATCACCGAAGTCGGTGGAACTGTCGGCGACATCGAATCACAACCATTTTTGGAAGCAATTCGCCAAATTCGCCAAACTGTTGGTCGCGACAATGTTTTTTATCTTCACGTTTCATTGGTTCCATACATCGGACCTTCTGGAGAATTGAAGACCAAGCCGACACAGCATTCAGTTGCCGCTCTTCGCAGTATTGGTATCGCACCTGATGCAATTGTTTTGCGTTCGGATCGAGAAATCCCTGAAAGTGTAAAGAAGAAGATTTCCTTGATGTGTGACGTTGATTCTGAAGCGGTTGTCGCTGCAGTTGACGCACCATCGATTTATGACATCCCAAAGGTGCTTCATAGAGAAGGCCTCGATTCCTACGTGGTCAAGCGCTTAGGGTTTGATTGCCACGATGTTGTTTGGGGCGAATGGGATGCTCTGCTGGAAAAAGTCCATCACCCAAAGCATCACATCAAGGTAGGCCTGGTTGGTAAGTACATTGATTTACCTGATGCGTACTTGTCTGTTTCGGAAGCTTTGCGTGCTGGTGGCTTTGCCAATGAAGCAAAAGTTGAGATTGTTTGGATTGCAAGTGATGAATGTGAAACTCCAGAATCAGCTAAAAAGCTTTTAGAAAATGTAGATGCAATCTGTGTTCCTGGCGGTTTTGGTATTCGCGGCATTGAAGGAAAAGTTGGAGCACTTAAGTTTGCTCGTGAAAACAAGATTCCAACTTTAGGTCTATGTCTAGGCTTGCAATGCATGGTTATCGAAGCCGCCCGAAATCTTGCGGGAATCAAAGATGCGATTTCAGCCGAATTTTCAGATTCTGGCACCCCTGTCATTGCAACAATGGACGCTCAGAAGGATGTAGTTTCGGGCAAAGCTGACATGGGCGGAACAATGCGCCTTGGTTTATACACTGCAGATCTTCTTCCTGGTTCTGTAGTGGCTCAGAGTTATGGCCAAACGCAGATTTCAGAACGACACCGCCATCGTTACGAGGTCAACAATCTTTATCGCGAACAAATCGGTGCCGCTGGTTTAGTTTTCTCAGGAGTTTTCAAGGAACAAGACTTAGTCGAGTTTGTAGAACTTCCTTCAGAGGTGCATCCTTACTACGTAGGCACACAGGCTCACCCAGAGCTTCGATCACGTCCAACGAGACCGCATCCGCTCTTCATTGGATTGATTGCTGCCGCAATCAAAGCGAAAGGCTAATCATGATCGTTGGAGTTCCTAAGGAAATCAAAGTTCACGAATCTCGCGTTGCGATTACGCCAGAAGGTGTTTCAGAGTTTGTTCACGCTGGGCATACGGTGATAATTGAAGATAAAGCTGGTATTGGCTCTGCGATTAGCAATGAAGAGTTTGTTGCCGCGGGTGCAACTATCGTTCCAAGTGCTGATGATGTTTGGCAAAAAGCTGATTTGGTTCTCAAAGTAAAGGAACCAATTGAGCCCGAGTATCCAAAAATGAGAAAGGGTCAAACACTTTTCACCTATCTACATTTAGCGGCCTCAAAAGCGTGCACTGACGCCTTAGTAAAATCTGGCGTAACGGCAATTGCCTATGAAACTGTTGAAGTAAATGGAACCCTTCCATTGCTTGCACCAATGAGCGAAGTGGCCGGCCGTCTTGCAACCCAAGTAGGCGCAACAGCGCTTCAAAAGCCACACGGCGGGCGCGGAGTTCTTTTGGGTGGCGTACCTGGTGTGGCACCTGGACGAGTTGTTGTTATTGGCGGAGGAGTCGCAGGACTTAATGCAGCCGTTATCGCACTTGGAATGGGCGCGGATGTAACTGTTTTTGATCGCTCGATTTCTCGATTGCAATACATCGACACTATTTATGGTGGCCGATTGAAAACTTTAGTTGCTTCAAAGCACGCCATTGAACGCGAAGTTAAGCAAGCAGACCTGGTTGTTGGAGCTGTTCTTGTTCATGGCGCAAAAGCGCCAAAGTTGGTTTCCAACGCTTTAGTTTCTCAAATGAAGAGCGGTTCGGTATTAGTTGATATCGCCATCGATCAAGGTGGTTGCTTTGAAGATTCAAGACCGACCACACATGCTGAGCCAACTTATTCGGTTCATAACTCTATTTTTTACTGCGTTGCCAATATGCCAGGTGCAGTTCCGGTCGCATCCACTTATGCACTCACCAATGCGACCTTGCCTTTCGCTCTTTCGCTAGCAAACCTTGGCTGGGAAGCGGCATGCGCAAAGGATGCCAATCTTGCCAAGGGGCTCAATGTCCATGATGGAAAGATTTACTACTCCGCCGTCGCGGAAGCTCATGGTTACTCAAGCGCCAAACTTTGATGTAGCTGCTGCTTCATTTCTTAATCATCTTCAGATTGAAAGAGGATTGGCGGCAAATTCGATCGCGGCATATCGCCGAGATTTAGAAAAGTTTCGACTGTTCTTGGATGGAACAGAACTGTCCAAAGTGTCTCCCGAAATTATTACCGCTTTTGAAGTTTCACTAAGAGAAGCTAATTTATCCGTTCCAACAGTCAACCGTGCCGATTCAACCTTACGATCATTTTTCAAGCACTTGCAGCAGGAGTACGAAATCGCAGATCCAACTTTGGAAATAGCGGCAAGTAAGACGACTCGACGCTTACCTAAAGCGTTAACTTACGATCAAATAATGTCGATGATTAACGCAGCTTTAAAAGAGAGCGAACCCATAACGCTGCGCGATCAAGCGATGCTGGAATTGCTCTATAGCAGCGGTGCTCGCGTCAGCGAGTTAATCGGGATCAACTTAAACGATCTCAGCACCGTTTCCGTGCCAGAAGGTGAGATAACGACTCTAAAATTGCGAGGTAAAGGATCTAAGGAACGCATCGTTCCATTAGGCTCATATGCTGTTAAAGCAATCGAAAATTATTCGGTTCGAGTGCGTCCCGGATTGTTGGCCAAAAGTTCTAAAAACAATCCTGCTTTGTTTCTTAACTCAAGAGGTGGTCGGATATCTAGACAATCGGCCTGGCAGATGGTTTTAGATGCTGCCGCAGCCGCGGGAATAACAGAACAGGTTTCACCACACGTTTTTAGACATTCCTATGCGACTCATTTGCTAGATGGAGGCGCGGATATTCGCGTGGTTCAGGAATTACTAGGACATGCATCGGTTACAACGACGCAGATCTACACCTTAATCACAATAGATAAAGTGCGTGAAAGTTATTCAATGGCGCATCCGCGCGCCAAGTAACTTTTTATTGGCCGCGAAGTCGGCGAGCCAAGATGCTTTGATCGCCCTTAGCTTCAAGGTCAGCAATAATCACTGCGATTGATTCGCGAACAATGCGGCCACGATCAACTGCCAAACCCAGATCTCCGCGTAATTGCAAACGTGCCTGATCTAAATCAAAAAGCTCATCTGGAGATAAGTAAACAGTGATCTTTTCATCGTGGCGTTCACGACCTGAAGGGGAGCGGTCAACAGTTGTAACACGTCGACGAGCGATTGTGCGAACACCTTTCTTAGAAGATGGTGCCTTAGGTGTTGCAATAGCCGGTGGAACAAGTGGAGCTGTCGCTTCGTTAGCAGGTTGTGCGGGCACCGCGCTCAACGCTGGTGTTGTAGAACGAAAGAGTTCGTCTGCACCTGGAAGGTTTGCTCTGCGGGTCATCGTGCGCCTCCTCTGGCGATTAGTTCTCGAGCTAGTCGGCGATATGAAGCAGCGCCTCCTGAAGATGTTGCATAGGTTGTAATGGGTTCGCCCACAACAGTTGTTTCTGGGAAACGGATAGTTTTAGCAATGATTGTTTCGAAAACATCCTCAGGAAATTGCTCCAAGATTCTTTCTAGAACTTGTCTGTTGTGTGATGTTTTTTTGTCATACATGGTTGCCAAGATTCCGATAAGTCGAAGCTCTGGATTAAGGAAATTCTTTACCTTATCTAGATTTCCCTTTAGTTCAATGAAACCGTGCAGAGCAAAGTATTCACATTGCATGGGGACAATAACTTCGTGAGAAGCAACTAGTGCGTTGATAGTTAACTGGCCCATGGTTGGTTGGCAGTCGATCAAAATGACATCGTAATATTCGCGAAGCGGAGCAAGTGCGCGCTTAAGATATTGCTGGCCACCAATTTCTGCGCCCAGAGTTGTCTCTGCAGTTCCCAGATCACGGTTTGCTGGCAAGAAGTCCAAACCAGGAACCGAAGACTTCAAAACAATCTCATCAACATTGGCAGTTGGGGTCATCAATGCGTAGTAAACAGTTTGCTCCAATGGAAGTGAGTGCGCGTTAACGCCCAGACCAAGTGATAAGCCGCCCTGTGGGTCGAAGTCGACCAACAAAACTCGACGACCCATTTCAGCAAGAGCTGCACCTAAGTTAATGGTGCTCGTTGTTTTTCCAACGCCACCCTTTTGGTTGAAGATCGAAATTACTTTGGCTCCACCATGCTCAGAAAGAGCTGCGGGTGTAGGAAAGTTTTTGGCCGTCTTACCGAGCAGGGTTGCAGTCGTGGCTACATCCTCCGCAATTGTCGATTTAGCGTTCAATCTTCAAACCTCTTTCCTGATATAGCAAAGAGCCTAGGCGTTACACTGAAAACAGGCAAGCGTGAAGTAGGGTGCGACAATGGTTTCAACAGGTGAACTCGCGGGGGATACCGATGTCGCAGAGGGCGTGGATGTAAACGCTTCCTCTGGCGGCTTTTCCGTGCACCTGTCCAACTTTGATGGACCCTTTGACTTGCTGTTGCAGCTCATTTCTCGGCACAAGATGGATGTCACCGAAGTTGCCTTGAGCATCGTTACAGATGAGTTCATCTCCTTTATCCGTGAGCTCGAGGCTTCTGGTCATGGGTGGGATTTGGATCAAGCAACTGAATTCCTAGTTGTAGCCGCTACTTTGCTGGATCTCAAGGCTGCGCGCCTGCTTCCTAGTGGTGAGGTCGAAGATGAAGAGGACCTAGCCCTGCTTGAGGCTCGAGACCTTCTCTTTGCCCGATTGTTGCAATACCGCGCTTTCAAAGAGATCGCCGCAACCTTTAGCGAGCGCATCGCAGCGGCCGACAAATCCTTCCCGAGAGTCGTAGCCCTGGATCCAGCCCTAGCCAGCCTGTTGCCTGAGGTCCTTATCGGCGTGGGCGCTCAGCGCTTTGCCGCGATTGCAGAGCGGGTTCTGACCCCTAAGGTGGCACCTGTCGTAGCTGTCGAACACCTGCATATGACCCTTGTGAGCGTGACTGAAGAGTCCAAGCGGGTAGTGGCGGCCTTGCGTCAAGCCACTTCAATGAGCTTTAGAAATCTGATTTCAGATGCCGATAGCACCCTGGTGGTGGTTGCACGCTTCCTGGCACTTCTCGACTTGTATCGACAGGGAGTCTTGCGCTTTGACCAGGTTGTAGCCCTCGGCGAGCTCCAGATCAGATGGACGGGCAGCCTGGAAGGTGAGGTTGAAATCACCGATGAGTTTGATGTTCCAGTGGTTTTAGAGATGGAAGACACGACAGAAAGTAGCGGAAATGTCTAATGTAGAAGTCGAGCGTTCCATAGAGGCGATCTTGATGGTCGTTGATGAACCGGTCACTGAAGTTGTTTTGGCACAGGTATTGGAGCGCACCGTAGAAGAGGTAGAGGCTGCCTTGGCGGTACTTGAAAGCTCATATGAGGATCGGGGCTTTAGCCTGCGAAAGATCAACGGGGGATGGCGTTTCTATAGTCATCCGGCGTATTCAGCCGTTGTCGAGAAGTTTGTCCTTGATGGCCAGCAATCTCGTTTAACTCAGGCTGCGCTAGAAACCTTGTCTGTTATTGCCTACCGCCAGCCGGTCTCTCGAGCCCGTGTATCTGCTATCCGAGGCGTGAATGTTGAAGCGGTAATGAAGACGCTGATTACCCGCGGCCTCGTCGAAGAGTCTGGACTGGAGCATGAAACTGGCGCGATCTTGTACCGAACCACCAGCTACTTCCTGGAACGGTTAGGGTTGAATTCACTCGAGGATCTGCCAGCGTTAGCGCCATACCTGCCTGACCTGGATGGCTTGGACGAAATTCTCGATTCGCTAACTGACTAGCACTTCGGCTACCCTTACCTCCTGACTGTCGGGAGGATAGCCATGGCCCAAATGAGGCTTAACAAGATCATCGCAGATGCTGGAATCACAAGCCGCCGCGGTGCGGATGAATTAATCGAATCAGGCCGCGTAAGCGTCAATGGACTCATCGTTCGTGAAATGGGAAGCAAATTCGACCCAGAAAAAGATAAAGTCATGGTTGATGGTGAGACAATAACGCGTACTTTGACTAAGTCTTATTTAGCACTTCATAAACCTAAGGGTGTTTTGTCCACCATGTTTGACCCCGAAGGTCGTCCCTCTTTGGATGACTTTATTGACCTTCGAAAAGAGCGTTTGTTTCATGTTGGCCGTCTGGACAAGGATTCTGAAGGCCTCATCCTGCTCACAAATGATGGGGATTTAACTTTTCGGGCTACCCATCCTTCCTTTGGTTTGGAAAAGACGTACATCATCGAATTCGATGGCGCGCTACCGACAGGGGTAGATAAGGTCCTTCTCAAGGGCGTCGAACTTGAGGACGGTATGGGTCGAGTTTTGTCCTTTAAGCAGCTCTCGCCTAAGTGGATTGAAGTCTCAATTCACGAGGGTCGCTATCACATCATCCGTCGGTTGATGGAGGCGGTAGGTGTAGATGTCCTTCGATTGATCCGAACTAAGTTCGGACCTATCTCGTTGGGAGACACCCCCGAAGGACGGTGGAGAGACTTGAACGATACAGAGTTAATGAATCTACGAAGAGCTTTAGATATTTAACTGCTTTGCTATAAATACACATTTCTACCAAATAACTGTTTATAGTTTTATCGTTAATTGCACTTGAATTTGTTAATATGTCGATAAACGTATGCGTAAAAAGAGTTGCAGAGATAGATTTATCGATATTTCGATTCCCAGGTTCAGTGCAGGAATCCCTTAAGAAAAGGTGCATAAAAAGTAGCAATGAGGTTTTACAGGTAAAAGGTTTTATCGATAAACATGGAATCAAATAAACGCCAATAATGGCTAGGAAAGGTACCCTTATCCCATGAGTTTGCGAGCAATTCGAGGAGCCATTCAGGTTCCGGCTAACACCGCGGCAGATATCGCCCGCGGTGTCCAGGAGCTCGTTTCGGCGATCCTGCAGGCCAATGAGTTGTCTCCAGCAGATGTAGTCTCAGTTTTCTTCACCTCAACAGTTGACTTGAACGCCGCCTTTCCTGCCGCAGCCTGCCGCGAGATGGGCTTTGCCAATGTCCCATTAATTGGCTCAGTTGAAGTCGATGTTCCGGGTGCGCTAGATAAGACAATTCGTGCCATGTTCCACGTAGAAACAACTCGATCGGCGGAGCAAATCAGCCATATTTACCTACATGGAGCTGCGGCGCTGCGTAGAGATATAGCTCAATAATGTCCACAAAACTCTCATCTGTTCGCATCGTGGGTTCTGGCTTGATCGGAACATCCATTGGTTTAGGCCTTGTCCAGCAAGGGGTCGCGGTTCAGATGGTTGATGCCGATCCCAAGGCTCAATCTCTGGCTAATGACTTAGTTGGTGGGGCACGGGTAGTAGATCCAGAGCTAGTGGTTCTAGCTATGCCAACATCACAGCTATCCGCGGTCATAGACCATGAAAATCAACTAAACCCACAGTCGACGTTTATAGATGTTGGTAGCGTAAAGAATGAAGTTGTACTTCACATAGAGAGTATTTCAGGGTTGTCCAGACGATTTGTGCCCACCCATCCGATGGCAGGCCGGGAAATAGGCGGCGCAGGCTCTGCACGGGCCGATCTGTTTCAGGGTCGCAGTTGGATACTTACGCCTAGCGAAGATCTGCAACCACAATCCAAGGATCTAGCGCTGAAGTTAATCGCCCACCTTGGAGCTAGTCCTATAGAACTCTCTGCCACCGATCACGATCAGGCAGTAGCAAAGATTTCTCACCTCCCACAGATTGCCGCTTCCTTGATCGCAAAGCAGCTCACTGGAACCCCAGCGGAGTGGATGGAGTTAGCGGGGCAGGGGTTACGCGATACCACTCGAATAGCAGGTTCTGATGAATCGCTGTGGAAAGAAATTATTTATTCAAATCGCGCCGAGCTAGAACAATTGCTAATAAATCTACAAAACGATGTAGCACAGATGATTGAGTCTCTTGATAATCCGGAAAAAATAGCGCTATTGATGGCACAGGGTCGTGCCGGCAAAGCGTTGATTCCGGGAAAGCATGGCGGCAAAGCACGCGAATATTGGTATTTACCAATCGTCATCGATGACAAACCGGGTCAATTGGGCGCAATTTTTAATGAGTGCGCAGCAATGGAAGTAAACGTTGAAGATTTGAATATCGAACATTCACCCGGACAACTAAGCGCGCTGATCACTTTAGCTTTGTCTGAAAATGATGCAACAAAACTTTCCAACCATCTGGCCGCGATCGGATGGAATGTTCATCCGATTCGCAAATAGAAGTAGGCTCATCACATGGGCATAGTCGTAGCAATAGATGGCCCGAGTGGCGCTGGTAAATCGAGCACTGCCAAAGCAATTGCAACTCGTGCAGGCTGGAATTATTTGGATACAGGTGCGCTGTATCGCGCCGTGACCTGGCTTGCACTTGAACACAAATGCGAAGATCCATTTTCGATTTTGCAAGCAATTAAAGATCATCCAATTAAGTTCAACGCTGATCCCTTAGATCCAAATATTTTTGCTGGTGATGTACAGATAACTCATTCAATCCGTGGCACATCAGTGACTGAAAATGTCTCTCGAATTAGCGCAATGCCAGAGATTCGTCGGGAGTTATTAAATCTACAACATCGAATAATTGATGCGGCAGAACGCGGCATCGTTGTTGAAGGCCGTGACATCGGAACAGTAGTTGCACCTGAAGCTGGATTGAAGATTTATCTGACCGCTGATTTAGATGCACGTGCGACCCGTCGGGAAAGTGAAACCGAAGATAAGAGCGTGGATGTAAAGCAATCGCTAGATAGTCGAGATGCAATTGATTCAACCAGAGCTGTCTCGCCACTAGTGATGGCAGCTGATGCCGTTGAAGTAGATTCAACGTACTTAGATTTGGATGAAACCATTGAACGCATCTGGGAATTACTAAAGAAACGAAACTTGCTTGGTCTGCCAATCGTTGCAATCTTGGGACGACCCAATGTAGGAAAATCAACATTGATCAATCGTTTCCTAGGTCGCCGCGAAGCAATCGTTGAAGATACTCCGGGTGTGACACGTGATCGTGTTCAGTACGAATGCGAATGGGGCGGTCGTCGTTTCATCATTATGGACACTGGTGGTTGGGAGGCAAAGCCTGACGGTATTGCTGTCCAAGTAAGTGCCGGTTCAGAGTTAGCAATGCAGGAAGCTGATGTTCTGTGCTTTGTCGTAGATGCTCAAGTAGGGGCACTCGATGAAGATGACACATTGGTTCAGCATCTACGTAAAGCCAAGAAGCCAACGATTCTCATCGGTAATAAAGTTGATGGCGAACGAGAAGAAGCCGAAGCACATGGCTTGTGGAGTTTAGGTCTTGGTGAACCGCGTTTTGTTTCAGCGTTGCATGGTCGTGGCAGTGGTGATCTGCTGGATCACATTGTGAACGTTTTGCCTGAAGTAGGACGCGCACAGAATCAAGATGGCTATCGCAAAGTTGCTTTGATTGGTCGTCCTAATGTTGGTAAGTCTTCGTTGTTTAATGCAATCGCTGGTGAATCGTTGTCAATTGTCGATGATGCCGCCGGAACAACGCGTGATCCAGTCGATTCGCTTTTATCTTTTGGTGGATCAACTTGGAGATTTATCGACACCGCAGGGTTGAAAAAGCGAGCTAACCAAGATTCTGGAACTGATTACTACGCATCATTGCGCACGGCAACGGCGCTAGAGCGCTGTGAAGTTGCAGTAGTGGTACTTGATGCATCGGAACCCATCACTGAGCAAGATTTGCGTGTAATCACCATGGTTGAAGAAGCTGGTAAAGCTATGGTGATTGTTATGAACAAGTGGGATTTGGTGGATGAAGATCGCCGCAACCAATTGGATCGTGAAATCGACCGACATCTAGATCAGGTCGAATGGGCCCAACGGGTAAACATTGCAGCCAAGACTGGCTGGCACCGAGATCGCTTGGCACCGGCACTTCGCACCGCACTGGATAGTTGGGAACGAAGAGTTCCAACAGCAAAGCTCAATTCATTTTTGGGTGCCTTAATTGGCGCGACTCCGCCACCAGTTCGTGGCGGAAAACAACCAAAGGTTTACTACGCAACCCAGGCCGGAATCGCGCCGCCAAAGTTCGTGGTCTTTTCAAGTGGCTGGATCGAAGCCTCGTATCGTCGCTTTATCGAACGCCGTTTACGTGAAGAGTTTAAGTTCCCTGGAACTCCGGTTCAGGTCGCGATTCGAGTCAAGGAACGGGACAAAGAATGAACCGTTCCCTGATCACCGTCCCCAACGCTCTGACTTTTCTGCGCTTTTTAGGCATTCCTCTATTTATCTATCTCACCCTTGTCCTAGAGGCTGATGGATGGGCCATCGTGGTCTTGGCGGTCGGGGGAGCTACCGATTATTTCGATGGAAAGTTGGCTCGCGCCTGGAACCAGACTTCTCGTTTTGGTGAACTAGCTGATCCTGCAATTGATCGTCTATACATCTTGGCCACCTTGATTGTTTTCTTGATCCGAGAAATTGTTCCCGTATGGATGATCGCATTGATTATCGGACGCGATGTAATACTGGCAGTAATCACTCTGATGATGAATCGCAAAGGCCTTCCACCCTTTACAGTGACTTATCTTGGCAAGGCAGCAACCTTTAATCTCTTGTACGCCTTTCCCTTTTTGTTGCTAGCCCAATCCGATGGCACTTGGGGAAGCATTGCTTTCGTTGCGGGGTGGAGTTTTGCTATCTGGGGGATTGCCCTCTACATTTCGACAGGTATTAGTTACGCACGCGAAGGTTTTTCGCAGATGAGAGGAAATCGTGTCATCAATTCCTAATGAGCTTTCCTATACCAAGGAACACGAATGGGTTTCATCAGAAAATCTTGTGTACACAATGGGAATTACCGATTACGCACAAGCTGCACTTGGTGACATTGTGTATGTGCAATTGCCCGCTGTTGGCGAGAATGTAACAGCCGGCAAAGTGTGCGGTGAAGTTGAATCAACTAAAAGCGTTTCAGAAATTTACGCACCTGTTACGGGAACAATCGTTGCTATTAATGAAGCCTTATCTAACTCTCCAGAAACAATCAACTCTGACCCATACGGTGCTGGCTGGTTAGCAAAGATCGAGGTCGCAGCAGCCCCGACCGACCTATTAACTGCGGCTCAGTACGGCGAAATTACCGCTTGACCTTATCGGCCTAACTCTCTAGTGTCACCCTTAAGTTGACGTTAAGGAGGTAGGGCAGTGGCTGCAGAACAACCGCAGAACGAACTTACTTCCACAATCCACTTGGGTCTTCGTGAAGTTTCTGATCCGTCAAAAAACCATCTAGAAGAGCAACTCGCCTCACTTTCCCCAGAGGACCGAGCTGTAATCGCCCAGATTCAAAGTTCAGCCGGCGAGAAGGCAATGATTCTCATTGCTCGCGGACCAAATAAGGGTTCACGATTTCTGATCACCGCTGAAGGAGTTTCGGTTGGTCGAGCAGTTACAAGTTCGATTTTCTTAGATGACATTACGGTGTCAAGAACTCACGCAACGATCACCAAGGATGGCAACAGTTTTGTTTTGAAAGATGCGGGTTCGCTCAACGGCACCTACATCAACAATGTTTCAGTCACTGAACATGTACTTGTTTCAGGTGATGAGTTTCAAATCGGTAAGTTTCATTTGCTTTTCGTCGGTTCCAACTAGGGGAGTAGTCATGGCAGTTCCAGCACGCGCATATTTGAGCATCGGTGAAGTCCTTAACCGTTTGCGTGGAGATTTTGCAGACATCACAATTTCAAAGATTCGCTTTTTAGAATCTGAAGGATTGATTGAACCGCAACGCACGCCATCGGGATATCGAAAGTTCACCAGTTCTGATTTAGAGCGCTTGCGCTATGTGCTACTTGCCCAGCGTGATCAGTATCTTCCACTGAAAGTTATTAAGGAAAACCTAGATGCGATTGATCGCGGTTTACAACCGGCAGCAGTAGGTGGAGTTCCATCTCCAAGAGCTTCCATTGGACTCGCAACCATTGATGGCGAAATGGCACCAAGTGCATTTGGCGAAGTCAATGAGATGCGCCTTTCTCGTGAAGAGCTGTTGAAGAACAGTGGCCTGGCTGAAGATCAGCTAGTGGAGCTAGAAGGTTATGGATTAATTGCTCCGCGCGGGCGTCATTACGATTCCGATGCACTTGCAATTGCAAAAGCCGTCACTGAAATGGGTGGATTTGGAATTGAAGCGCGACACCTGCGCTCATTTAAGTCAGCTGCAGATCGCGAAATCGGTTTAATTGAACAGGTCATCACGCCACTTACTCGTCAAAAGAGCGCAGAATCCAAAGCTCGCGCCGAAGAGGTTCAAAAAGAGATCGCGTCTCTATCAATTCGCTTACATGCCGCACTCGTTCGTGGTGGCCTCAACCGACTTCGTTAACGAATATGTTGATCCCTATGGAGGTCATCGGCGTCAGAGTCGAGATGCCTTCCAATCAGCCAATCGTGTTGCTAAAGGAAATTGATGGCACCAGGTTTCTGCCGATATGGGTAGGAGCGGTAGAAGCCACAGCAATTGCTTTTGCCCAACAGGGGGTTGAACCTCCGCGCCCATTGACCCACGATCTGATGAAAGATTTAGTCGAACTCTTTGATGCAACCTTGATCGCCGTTCATGTGACTGAAATTAAGGATGGAACCTTCTTTGCAACGCTCAACCTTCGGGATTCAAAAGGGGAGCCACTGAGCATTTCGGCAAGACCCTCCGATGCGATCGCTTTAGCGGTAAGGACCCACAGCAACATTCTGGCCACCCAGGAGCTGCTGGATGAGGTCGGTATCCAGATCCCACAAGGTGAGGGTGAGAACCAAGAGGTCGAGAAGTTCCGTGAGTTTTTGGACCAGATCAACCCTGAAGACTTCGCTGGATAAGGGGAAAAACCCTCAACCTCAAGTAGAGGTTTGCTTCGTGTCGGTCATTGTTTAGCCTGATACCTAGCCGTACATTTATCTCACTCCCCAAGAGAAATGAGCATTCCCCGTGTCCCCAGAAGAGATGGAAATCGGCTACAGAGGCGCTACAGCTTGCTCTGCTGCTGGAATCAGTTACCGTCAATTGGATTACTGGGCACGTACTGGATTAGTTGAGCCAAGCATTCGAACCGCAAGTGGTTCTGGAACACAACGCTTATATGGCTTCCGAGATATCTTGGTGTTGAAAATTGTTAAGCGTTTATTGGACGCCGGAGTTTCATTACAGAATATTCGCACCGCGGTGGATCACCTCAGAAGCAGGGGAGTCACAGAGTTAGAGCGCATCACTTTGATGAGCGATGGTGCATCAATTTATGAGTGCGCAAGTCCTGACGAGATCATCGATTTATTGCAAGGTGGGCAAGGCGTCTTTGGAATTGCAGTGGGCAAGGTCTGGCACGAAGTTGAAGGCTCTCTATCTGTACTTCAGGGTGAAGTAAATGGTCACCCAACAGGTGTTGAAAATAATGATGAGCTTTCGTTGCGTAGAAAGAGCAAAGGCGCCTAATTCGGCTTATTCTTCATCCCTGCCCTCGCACACTTTGGCGAGAGGCCATGTATGGGATGAGGGATCGCAGTGAGCCGTTCTTTTGAGGATCGTCATATTGGTCCAACTTCAGTAGATGAAGCTGCAATGCTCAAGCACTTGGGGTATTCCGATCTTGCGACTTTCATTAAGGATGTAGTTCCTTCCAACATTGCAATCAATGGAGTGATTGAGAAAGCCCTTGATAGTGGAAAGAGTGAAGTCGAAGTAATTGCAGAGCTGCGCACAATTGCAGCCGAGAACAAGGTTTTTCGATCTCTGATTGGTACCGGGTATTACGGAACGATTGTTCCACCGGTAATTAAGCGAAATGTTTTAGAAAACCCATCGTGGTACACCGCGTACACACCATATCAACCAGAAATTTCTCAGGGTCGTCTGGAAGCATTGTTTGCATTTCAAACAATGATTTGTGAACTTACGGCTTTGGATATTTCTAACGCATCGATGCTGGATGAAAGTACGGCTGCAGCAGAAGCGATGACGCTGGCCAGACGTGCTTCAAAGCTAAGTGATGATGCGGTTTTCTTGATCGAAGAACATGTGCATCCTCAGACCAAAGCCGTTGTAATTACCCGAGCTAAACCCCTGGGCATCACTGTTGTCGAAGTTGATTCAGGACACGTTGTCCGCGACGGGTATGACGGCGAATTTTTCGGTGCACTTTTACAATATCCAGATACAACTGGCACGGTAATTGATTACACCGCATTTGCAGAGTATGCACATTCTAAAAATGCATTTGTAATTGCTGCAACAGATCTTCTTGCTTTGACTTTATTGAAAGCACCAGGGGAGTGGGGGGCTGACATTGCAGTAGGTACGGCCCAACGCTTTGGCGTTCCTATGGGCTTTGGTGGACCGCATGCTGGGTTCCTGGCAGTACGCAATGGTTTAGAACGTTCCATGCCAGGTCGACTTGTAGGACAGAGTATTGATGCAACTGGAAAACCAGCTTTTCGTTTAGCGCTACAGACTCGTGAGCAACATATTCGTCGCGACAAAGCCACATCAAATATTTGCACCGCACAAGTTTTGCTGGCAAACATGAGCGCCTTCTATGCCATGTGGCATGGCCCAGTGGGATTACGCGAAATCGCCGAACGAGTTCATGGCTTCGCAGCCAGATTGCATGCAGCTAATGGCAATCGTCAAGATGTTGTTTTCGATACTGTTCACATTGTTGTGAAGGACGCGCAAAGCATTCATGCAAAAGCTGCAGCAAAAGGAATCAACTTTGCCAAAGTCAGTGATACCGAAGTGAGAGTTTCTTTTGATGAAGAAACCACCGAAGAATTATTTGCGCAAGTTCTAGAAATCTTTGGGTTACAAGATACTGCGGGGGAGAAGATCCCCGCCAAGTTCTTGCGCACCAGCAAGTATTTGACCCACCCAGTTTTTAATACCAATCACAGCGAGACCGGCATGATGCGTTATCTGCGCAATCTGGCAGATAAGGATCTAGCGCTGGATAGAACCATGATTCCTTTGGGTTCTTGCACCATGAAATTGAACTCTGTCACCGAAATGGAAGCGGTTACGTGGCCAGAGTTTTCCTCACTTCATCCATTTGCACCGGCCGAGCAAAGCATCGGTACTCGAAAGTTGATAGATCAGCTATCACAGTGGTTGGTGGCAATCACCGGTTATGACGCGGTGTCATTGCAGCCAAACGCAGGTAGCCAAGGTGAATTTGCTGGGTTACTGGCGATTCGAAATTACCATGATTCACGCGGAGATCAGGCACGAAATATTTGTTTGATTCCATCTAGCGCTCACGGCACAAATGCGGCCTCAGCTGTAATGGCCGGCATGAAGGTTGTCGTCATTGACTGCGATGAGAGTGGAAACGTTTCAGTGGATGACATTAAGGCCAAAATTGCAGAGCACGGAGCTGCTTTGGCGGCGCTGATGATTACTTACCCATCCACTCATGGTGTGTTCGAAACTGCGGTGTCAGAAATTTGCGAATTAATTCACAACGCTGGTGGCCAGGTATATGTAGATGGCGCAAACTTAAATGCATTAGTTGGAGTTTCTCAACCTGGAAAATTTGGCGCAGATGTTTCGCACCTAAATTTGCACAAAACCTTTGCAATTCCACACGGTGGAGGAGGCCCTGGAGTAGGGCCAGTAATTGTGCGAGCACATCTGTCACCGTTTTTACCTAACCATCCAATGGATCTAACCGCTGGACCTGCAACCGGGCCCGGACCAATTTCAGGAGCACCTTTTGGATCAGCAAGTATTTTGCCAATCTCTTGGGCCTACATCCGTTTACTTGGGGGATCAGGGTTAACTCATGCAACTCAGGTTGCAATTTTGTCGGCGAATTACATGGCAGCAAAGCTTTCTGATTCTTATCCAATTTTGTATACAGGTGCCAATGGTCGAATCGCCCATGAGTGCATTTTGGACATTCGCGGATTAACAAAAGATTGTGGTGTTTCAGTTGATGACATCGCAAAGCGATTAATGGATTTCGGTTTCCACGCACCGACGATGTCATTTCCAGTTGCCGGAACACTGATGATTGAACCAACTGAGTCAGAAGATATTCGCGAGATTCATAGATTCATCGATGCCATGATTGCGATACGAGCTGAGATTCAAGAGGTCATTGACGGCAAGGTCAGCATTGAAGACTCAGCGCTACGCCATGCGCCACATACCGCCCTTTCAGTTGTAAACAGCGGCTGGGATAGGGCTTACACCCGTGAAAAGGGCGGGTATCCAGTGGCCATAGAAGGCTTTATCGCGGGCGAATCAATTGGATCCAGAATGAAGTATTGGCCACCGGTATCGCGCATTGATGGCGCACATGGTGACCGCAATCTGGTGTGCGCCTGCACGCCGATGGACGATTATCGCTAGAGGCAATGCCTACGAGGAGGGGTTGATTCCCGCCTTCCTTCTATTACTTTACATAATGTAACTTATCGGCGTTATATGTACGCTCGACGGGCAACCAACAGGAGCACAAAAAGCGTCCCAACTAAGGCCCAATCACCGGCGGCATCCCTTGGTGTTTTACCTTCTACAAGATCTACCGTGGCACGAATCGTGTCAGCCGTTCCCATAGCTGTCTTTTGAAGAACATTGCCGTTGTAATCAATCACCGCTGAATGTCCGGTGGTTGAAACAGAAACAATGTTTCGGCCATGTTCAATAGCTCTGACACGAGTTATCGACAATTGCTGGGCACTTTCTGCAGACATTCCAAAGGTTGCGCTATTGGTTTGCACCGCCAAAATGTTGGATGTCAGTGCCGCCTCATGAAGCAACTGATCATCAACTAGTTCGAAGCAAATAATTGGCGCGATTACAGCATCTTTTATTGTGAAAAGCACTTGGGATTGACCTGGCTCAAAATCAGTTACTCGGTCGGTATATGGTGAAATTTTCGAAGCTAATGAACGCAACGGAATATATTCACCAAAGGGCGTTAAATGTTGCTTAATGTAGGTCGGAGGCAATTCGCCGCCCCACAGAATTGATGTATTCAGGAACTTGTTGCCTTTTCCGACAATTGCACCAATGATCAATGGTTTTTCGACCGTATCAAGTGCTTGCTTTACATCCTGGTTATTAAATGGATCTACATCAACCGAATTTTCGGGCCAAAGAACAAAATCGACATTTGAGTCCTTAGCCAGTTCCTCTTGTGTTCGTTGCAAATGATTTTTGAATACTGCTTTGGCTCTTGAGTTGAAATCTAAACCCATTTGAGGAACATTGCCCT
>CAYMNN010000001.1:2625-24029 GCA_964391815.1 uncultured Candidatus Planktophila sp. | reverse complement strand
AATACTGCTTTGGCTCTTGAGTTGAAATCTAAACCCATTTGAGGAACATTGCCCTGAATCATCAATACATTTGTTGCAGAAACAGTTGCTAAATTGACTGGAACAAGAAGAAGTAAAAACGGAAGAAACGTTATGTAGGAGAACTTTCTCGAGGCACCATAAAAAATAATGAGAGCGAATACAACCGTCAATGCAGAAAGTGCTGATGCACCTCCGATTGCAGCAATTTTAGAAAAGGGTGCATCGGCTTGGGTATATGCGATGCGCACCCAACCAAAACCACCAAATGGAAATCTATTTCGCACTTCTTCCATAATGATGAAAATGAGCGGATATGAGGTCATCCCCCAACGCGAAACTAGCGCGAGTGGAAGATAGAAAAGCGAAAGCCCCAATCCGAGAATAATCCATGGGATCGAGCCAACAAATGTGCTGCTCCAATGTAAAACAATGAGATTCAAAGTGGCGGCAAAGATAAAAGTAGAAACAACTTTTCGATGTGTCAGTGTTAACGCATACATATGGACGGCGATTGCTATCGGGGCGACCCACCACTTCCCCACCGGTTCGTACGCAGCCGACAAAAGAGCGCCAGATAAGGCAGATAAAAGTAGAGCTACCAACCCAATGCACTGATCAAACGATCAACACTTGCCCCCAAGGCATAGCGCTCCTTGAATTGATAAATTTCGGAAAGATCAGCAGGTGCTTTCGGAAGTGACAAATCTACTTTTGGCAACGGCGCATCGCGTGCAACGCGGACCAATTTAGGTGCAATCTTTAAATAGTCAGCACCAGCAATAATTTTCTTAGCCAGTGCCGGTGGAAGCGATTCATCCGCCGCCATCGCACCAGCCAAGGCGTCTTCTGCAGTTGCAAAGTGATTTGCAATTACAGCTGCTCCCTTTTCGCCGATCCCCTTGACCCCGGGCAAACCATCGGAAGGGTCTCCCCTAAACATTGCAAAGAGATCGTATCTATCCCCTGGGATCGAGTACTTTTCAGCTACGTATTTAATATCAACTAGATCGTGCTGAGAAATTCCTTTAGCAAGATACACAACCTTGATGTCACGAGCATCGTCAACCATTTGGAATAAATCACGATCACCTGTAACGATTCTTATCGGACCCTTTTCTATTTCGGCATACGTTGCCATAACATCATCAGCTTCATAATCATCCACGCCAACAACAGGGATCCCAAACAAATCAAGTAAGTCCAGAAGAATAGGAATCTGGGGAGTAAGAGTTTCTGGCTCTTCTTCCTCTTCTCCCCCTTCTTCCTCTAATCGGTTAGCTTTGTATTCTGGAAAAATGTCTACTCGCCAACTGGGACGCCAGTCACCGTCTAGACATGCAACTAAACGATTTGGTTTGTACACATTAATTAAACGTGCAGTCATATCCACGTAACCGCGAATTGCATTGACAGATGTTCCATCTGGAGCAAGCAAAGTGTCTGGCATGCCGTAATACGCTCGGTACCAAAGCGAAGCGCTATCAAGGAGCATTAATGTCATATATCCCCCATGAGGTAAGCAACTACGCCGCGATCAATTCGCTTCACCGCATCCTTGCAGACGGGACGAAGTTTTTCACTCGCTCCGGCAATTTGATTCAACAAATCTACTAATTGCTTGGTCGAGCGGACAAAATCTCCGACTGACATGTCACTACCCTTAAGCACACTATTGAGCGAGTTTCCGCTGGCCCACTTGTAGGAAATGAAACAAAAACCCGCATCAGGTTCACGTTGGGTTTTTACACCAAATTCATTTTCGATTTTTTCTAAAGCCGCCCATAGCGAAATAATCTCAGTCAAAGTTGATGTGACTTTTTGGCTTGGCAGTTTCGGCGCAAGATTTTCCTGTGACCGCGATTCAAAGATCATGCAGGAAACTACCGATAAAAGTTCGGTGGCATTCAAGTCATCAAGTATGCCGCGTCTAATGGATTCAGTAAGCAAAAGGTCAGATTCAGCGTAGATCTTCGTCAAAATCTTTCCCTGCACCGTTGGTTTTTCGCCGTCGATGTATTGCAGATGATCTAGAACTTGGCAGATCTGGTCAAAAGTTTTTGCGATGACATGGGTTCTATTTTCAACTCGCGTCGTTAATCCTTCGTTTTCTCGAGTCAGTCGTCCGGCGCGTTCTGCAAGTCGTGCATGGTCTTCGCGTTCGGCGCAGCCATGAGATGGATGGGCTTTTAGCGAGCGTCGTAGGTCCGCCAGCTCGCCTTCCATGTGACCACGTTGTCTATTATCAAAAGTTTTTCGTTGATCACGTCGGCTCAGCAGAACCTCAACTTCTTTGATGGAACGTCGCAAGCGTGCATATTCTAGAAAATCACCCAAATGACATTGCGCGTCCCGTATTAATTCGGCAATCAGTGTTTCATTTTTTCGTATCTGGCGAGTCAATCCAACAACGGCGCGATCGGCCTGAAATTGTGCAAACGAAGATTCGAGCGATCTACGCGCAGTTTCGCGTCCAAAACGTGAAATCAAATTGATCGCCATGTTGTACGTTGGTGAAAAGGAAGATCGCAAAGGATATGTTCGAGTTGAAGCCAATCCCGCAGCTGAAGCTGAATCAACAGTTGGCGACCATTGGATTACCGCATTTCCTTCAATATCAATTCCTCTGCGACCAGCTCGCCCTGTTAACTGCGTGTACTCCCCCGGAGTAATTGGAACGTGGGCTTCGCCATTGAACTTAATCAGTTTTTCTAAAACAACTGTTCTGGCTGGCATGTTGATTCCAAGGGCCAAAGTTTCAGTCGCAAATACCGCTTTGACTAGGCCGCGTTGAAAAAGATCCTCTACCGCCCCTTTGAAACTCGGCAGCAACCCCGCGTGGTGAGCAGCAATTCCACGTTCAAGCGCGGTGAGCCATTCTTGAAAACCTAAGACCTCTAAATCTTCCTCTGCGATATTTTGGGTGTAGCGCAGTGCGGTTTGTCGAATTTCAGTTCGCTCTTCAGGTGAAGTGAGTCGCAACCCCGCATGCAAGCATTGCTTTACTGCTGCATCACAGCCGACCCTAGAAAAAATAAAGGTAATCGCAGGCAAGAGATTTTCACGCTGAAGTTTTTCGATTATTTCAGCTCTGCTCATTCGATCAGTAGGCTCTGCGAACCTGCCCCTTCTATTGCGTCCCAAAGATGAACGCCTAATCGCTTCACGCTCTCGCTGAAGAATTTCGGGGTTGATCTTGCCTGGTTGATCAAACAAATCCATTAGGCGATTGCCGATCAATACATGTTGGAACAATGGAATCGGTCGGATTTCACTCACGATAACTTCGGTGTCACCTCGCACCTCACCCAACCATTCACCGAATTCCTCGGCGTTGGAAACAGTTGCTGACAGTGATATCACCTGAACACTTTCCATTAAGTGGATAAGAACTTCTTCCCAGACTGCACCTCTGAATTTATCGGCCAAATAGTGAACTTCATCCATCACGACGCAACCCAAATTAGTAAGGGTGTTGGATCCTGCATAGAGCATATTTCGCAGAACTTCAGTTGTCATAACCAAAATATCCGCTTCACCATTAATGCTGGTATCACCGGTTAAAAGTCCGACCCGATCTTCGCCAAACTTGGCCACGAACTCCGAGTATTTTTGGTTAGACAAAGCCTTTATCGGGGTTGTGTAAAAACACTTCTTGCCGGCTTGTAAAGCAAAGTAGGCCGCAAATTCTCCAACGACAGTCTTACCGGCACCAGTTGGCGCTGCAACCAACACACCTTTTCCATCTTCTACTGCATGACAAGCAGTGATCTGGAATGCATCAAATTCAAAGTCAAATGTGAGCAGGAATTCCGTGGTTACTGGATGTTGTCCTCGTAACTTTGCGGCTGCATAGCGTTCGGCAGGTGTTGTCATGCGACCCACGTTTTCAATGCGCCCGAAATACATTCGGCTGAAATGGGTAACTGTCCGATTCGTTCTCCATCAGCATAGGCAACGGCCTTTGACTCGATTCTTACGGAACGACTCCGCACGATTTCAACCGCAGGATGAGAGATATGAGTCCCGGCGAAAACCCGTGGGAAGACTTTAATGAACTCCAGTGTTGAAACCGGATGAAGCACCATCACATCGAAAAGACCATCAACGATGTTTGCGTTGGGGCAAACCAACATTCCTCCGCCATAGGATCGACCGTTTGAAACCGCAATAAGCATGGCTTGCGTCGAAATTGTTCGATCATCCAAAGTAATCTCATAGTGACGAGGTCTAAAACGTGGAAGCTCCATCGCAATGGCAGCGTTGTATTTCATTGGTCCTTTAGGCCAAGCCATGGTGTTGGCCTTTTCATTAACTACAGAATCAAAGCCTGTCGATAAAATTGCGGCAAACCATTCCCCGTCGACCAAGCCTAAGTCAACTGAAGTTGGGCTGGATGTCGTGATCGCTTCTAGTTGTGCATCATAAGAATCGAGTTTCCAGCCCAGAGTCCGGACAAAATCATTTCCGGTACCCGCTGGAATAACTGCAAGTGGAATCTGCAGTGGAACAACTTTTTGCAAGATGTTATGAAGAAGTCCATCTCCCCCAACTGCTATCACTCCTGGTGTGTCTGGAAATCTTTCAATAAAGGCCGAAAGATGGTCCACTAATGCAACTGAAGAGTTTCCGGTGACAATTGTGTAAGCGATGCCTCGCTGGGAAAGCCAACCAGCTACATATGTTCCTACTGTGGTCCCTTTACCCTGACCCGCGACAGGGTTGATCACCAAAGCCCACATAGGAAGACCCTATCGGCTATTCCTTTATGGAGGTTGGTGCTGCAATGGCTGAACTGCCAGTTTCGACCGCTTCTGCTTTCTTATCGCGTCGGCGGTCGACCAGTACTGCAATAGATCCAGCCATGAAGTAGAAAAGAATCAAAGGGCCAGAAAGTAAAACCATGCTCAAAGGATCAGCCGTTGGAGACAATGCAGCTACAAAGAAGAAGATTGTGAATATCCAAATTCTCCATGGTTTCAAGATTGTCTTTCCGCGCAAGAATCCAATTAAGTTAAAGGTTAATAAAAAGATGGGGAGCTCAAAAGCAAGGCCAACAAAGAGAATGACTCTTAGAACGAAATCTAAATAGTCATCGAACCTGACCAAGTTGCTGATGGAATCTGGTGTGAAACCAAAAAGTGCTTTTATTGCTATTGGAAGAATGAGATAGCCCAGTGTTGCTCCCATAGCGAAAAACGGTGTTGCCGAAGCAACAAACATGACGCTTGTTCGCTTCTCTTTACGATGAAGTGCAGGGGCGATGAAAGCCCACAACTGGTACAACCAGAAGGGTGCCGAAACAATTATTCCGGTCAGCAAGGCGACTTTAATTTGTAAATCAAGTGGACCAAGAACTCCGCTGATGTAAAGAGCACCGCAACTTGCCGCCCCAGATTGTTGAGCCGCCTTTAGGTCGCAGACCGGCGCCGCAAGGGTGACAATGATTGAATCGTAGAAATACCACCCTCCACTAAATGCAACCAATACTGCAATCGCGGAACGAAGAACTCGTTTACGTAATTCGCGTAAGTGGTCTAGAAGGGGCATCCGTGCTTCATTAACAGATGCCATTTATTTATTTCTCGGTTTTGCCGTCTTCTTCGATCACGGTGTCATCAGCCTTCATTTCCTTCATTTCGCTCTTGAAAATTCGCATTGAGCGACCAAGGGAGCGGGCTGAATCCGGTAGACGCTTCGCACCGAACAAAACAAGTACAACAATGAGAAGGATGACGATCTCTCTTGGACCCAAATTCATGACGTTAACTCCTTGGCTAATATTTGGCTCTAGGTTACATCAGATCCCTTTGAATGGGTAGACGATTTCAGCGTGCTTTGTAACGATCCAGCATCGATTGGGCCACTCCTGCTATTGATTTTCTGACATCTGGGGGCGATTGCAAGGACACGGCGCTACCAGAGGCCAAGACGGAGCGTTCTATCCACTGAAGAGAAAAACTCTCACATTCAAATTCCGCATCTTTGGATAACTCTGTTTGCTTAAAACGTTCAGCGATCTCTCGGGTTGGAGTAAGAACTTTGATGGTTGAAACAAAGCTTGCTTTCTGATGTTGACTCTTCGGGATCTCGTGTTGGACAGTCTGAATCTTTGCAGATTGGATTCGATCGATTCGGAACTGACGAAAATCCTGCGCGGTGTAACAGTAAGAACTCAAGTATCGCTGATTATCCTGATGGATAATTTCGATCGGAAGAATTGTTCGAGTAGTAACTTCGTCTAAGTACAGTGCGTGATAGGTAATCTCCAGACCCATTTTGGTCTTGAGAGCTTCGTCAATCGCCGCTGAAACTTGATTATTAACGATGGAAACGACAGACAATGCAGAAGGAAGATTGATCAAATTTGCCAGTCTTTGCGAAAGCAGATTGATTTTGTCTAATAGATCGATTCTGTCTGAAGGTATCGCTGATCGCATTAAATCTAGACCCAGAATAAGAGCAACACCTTCATCAAAAGATATTGCACGAGGCTTGGACAAGGTATCGGCATTGTTAATGGTTACAAACCCAGATTCAAAATCCAAATCCATCAGTTCAAGTGGTGTGTAGCCAGGCAACCCACACATCCATAGAGTTGTTAAGTCGCTAGTCATTTGCGCTGGCGTAACTCCAAAAACTTCAGCAAGTTCCTTCAAAGAAATACCCTGATGAGAATTTATGTAGGGAACAAGGTCTAACAGTCGCGCAGTGCGTTCTAGGGGTGCTGAAAATTTCTTAGCCATGATTCTTCACCAAGGCTTGTAGATGTTCTATGACCCGTTGTCTTAAGGCTGGCGGTTCCTGCACATAGGCATCAGGACCATGCCAGAGAACCAAGGAAGAAAGCGAATTAAGATTCATGATTGGAATCTTTATCTGATCCCACTCACCCAAAGATTGTGTCGAAACTGCCAAGGCGCGTAGTGACGCCGCCTTTCCAATTCGCACATCAATCAGGGCAAATTCATTGTGGGTTGTTTCTGAGAAAGTTTTACTGGGGTCGAAATCTGTCGGCGCCTCAAAATCTTTTGGCCCGGCAGATGTGGAGATTTCACCGCTTATGCGATCTACGCGGAAGGTGCGCACTTCTAGTACTTCTTGATCTACTCCTGACAAATACCAAAAACCATTTCGTGAAGACAGGGCTATTGGCACGATTTTTCGAGTATTGAGTTTTAGGTTTGCATCTAGATAAGAAAATGTAAGAAGTTGTGATTGGGCAATCGCTTTGGTGATCAGCGACAAGTCCTGACCGCCATCGCTAAGTTGTTGAACCATCCCAGGGATAGAAAGTTCGTCATTTGGGACACCAATAGAACGAAGCTTTAAAAGAGCTCTCTGTGCGGCATCATCAAGAGATGCTTCCTGCCAGGTTTCTGCGGCGATCGAAAGAAGCGACATCTCAGTTGCATTAATATCGCCAAGTTCGAATTGATACTTTTCCCGCTTAATCTTGTAGCCCGCTTCATCGTTAAAGAGTGGATCAAAACTTCCAACTTCGATTTCTATACCAAGGGAGCGAAGGTCATCTTTGTCTCGCTCAAACATTCTTTCTTTTGTTTCAGGAGAACCTTCGTAACCTTCAACTGAATTAAAGATCTCTGATTTGGTGAGATATCTCTTGGTAGCAAGCAGGGCAATAGTTAGATTGATTAATCGCTCAATCTTCCGAGACACCGTAGGCACCCTTCGCTGGACGTCGTCGGCGGGCAAGTACTTCAACGCCGGGAGCCATTCTGCGACTTTGGATAAGAAAACCTGTGTGGCCAATCATTCGCTGTTGAGGGCGAACGGCTAAACCTTCATGGTGCCAACCACGTACCAGCGTTTCTGAACTCTCTGGTTCGGTAAAGCGACCATCTTCTTTTAATGCCTCCGCCGTTGCAGACAATTGAGTTGTCGTTGCGACGTAGGCCAGAAAAACTCCGCCTGGGCGCAAAGCGCGCGCGGAAATATCAATGCATTCCCATGGAGCTAGCATGTCCAGGACAACCCGGTCGTACTCGGAATCAAAACTTTGATCTTGCAGATCCCCTACTGTGAGAGTCCAATTGCTAGGCGCGCTTTCAAAGTAGTTATCAACATTTGAGCGAGCGTTATCTGCAAAATCTTGTCTGCGCTCCACAGAATGAACGGTGCCGGTTGGTCCTGCCGATCGCAGTAACGAAATCGTTAACGCACCGCTTCCGACACCAGCTTCAAGCACTCGTGCACCAGGATAAATGTCAGCGACTCCAACAATCATCGCCGCATCTTTTGGATAAACAATCGTTGCACCGCGTGGCATCGTCAACACGTAATCAGCTAAAAGTGGTTTGAAAGCGGTGAACTTTAATCCGGCGGTTGTGCTGACTACTGAACCCTCGGGCATCCCGATTAATTCATCGTGAGTTATCCAACCTTTGTGGGTGTGCCACTCTTTTCCAGGCGTGATCGTAAAGCTGTACAGCTTGCCTTTTGGATCGGTTAACTGAATTCGATCGCCGGCTCCGAAATACCCAAGATTAGACACGGGAGCATCTTAGGCGAAAATGTTGCTCAAAGTACGGGTATCTTCGGTTAGGTGAATGAAGCAAATAATCTTCGTCTCTCGCCCAGCGCGGTGAGTGAATACGAGAACTGTCCCCAGCTCTACAAGTACCGCAAGATAGATAAGTTGCCAGAACCGCCCTCACTTGACGCCGAACGCGGAACATTAGTTCACACAGTTTTGCAGGACCTATTTGAGTTTCCAAGTAACGAACGAACGCCACAAACCGCCATTGATTTGCTTCCTACAAGATGGAGCGCGCAATTAGCTGACAAGCCTGAACTAATGGACATGGTTACAAATGAGAAGGAATGGCTAGACCGAGCATCGTCCTTGCTCACGACATATTTCACCCTTGAGAATCCAACGACCTTTGAGGCTACTCATCGCGAAATGCACTTGGAAAATGATTTTGATACCAATGTCTACCTACACGGATATGTGGATCGTTTAGACATTGCACCAACTGGCGAAGTCAGAATTGTCGATTACAAAACTGGAAAGTCACCAAAGCCAGGCTGGGAAGAGAAAGCTCTTTTTCAATTGAGGGTCTATGCCCTTTTATATTGGAAAAACACAGGTGTACTCCCCCGGTTATTACAGTTGATCTATCTTGGGGACGGAAGGGTTGTTAAGAGCAATCCAACACAGGCGGATGTGGAATCAGTAGAAAAAGTATTACGTCGTGTCGCTAAAGACATTTTCATTTCGATTGAAAAAGAATACTGGCCGCCAAAGCCATCTCGCTTGTGTGATTGGTGTTACTTCAAAAAGATTTGCCCAGCTCACAACAATTAGACTGCACTGGAAAAATCAGCGAACAATTGCGTCAGTTTCGCGAAATTCAGTTGCTCCAAGGTGGAAATAACGCGAACCCTTTTTGATTCTTCAATTGTGACTAGATGCGGGACGGCAATTAGAAATGCCCCACTTGAAGTAGCTGCATTCATGCCTGTCAGTGAATCCTCGAACACCAGACAGTTTTGAATATTGGATTCGGTCATGGACGCAGCCTTTAAATAGCAGTCTGGGTGAGGCTTCGTGTTCTCGACATCATTTGAGCTAATAGAAAACGGAAACAAGTCATGTCCCAAGTTGTCCAATACAGCATCCACAATAATTCGAGGACTTGCTGAAACCAAGCCAGTTTTGATGCCGTGCCCCTGAAGCTCGCGAACGAGTTCTAAAGCACCCGGCATGGTTGGTGTGTTACCGCGCATCTTGAGTGCTTGGGTGTCGATAAGTTGTTGCGTGAAAAATTCAGCAGATTCCGCACCATCACATTTATCGCGCATGTAAGCGCCAACGCGAGACAAAGGACCGCCCAAACAAGCAACCTGATCTTCATCTGTCCAGGTGTATCCAAATGGGCGCATTACCTCAATTTCAGATTGGAACCACTCTGGCTCCGAATCAACCATGAGGCCATCCATGTCGAAGAAAACCGCCTCAAAAAAAGATGCGTTGGTTCCCATCAGTTAGCGTTGAAATACTTTGCTTCAGGATGATGAACAATGATTGCAGAAGTAGATTGTTCCGGATGTAATTGAAACTCTTCTGAAAGTTCTACACCGATACGTCCGGGATCAAGAAGTTCGCAGAGTTGAACTTGTTGTTCTAGATCAGGACAGGCTGGGTAGCCAAAGGAGTATCTGGAACCTCGGTATCCCTGATCCAGAATGCCTTGCAAATCCTGCGAATCATCACTTTTGACCGACAATTCTTCACGAATACGTGCATGCCAATGTTCAGCAAGACTTTCGGTTAACTGAACAGACAGGCCATGAAGTTCTAAATATTCGCGATAGTTATTGGCGGCGAAAAGCTTTGCCGCAGCTTCACTTACCGTTGAACCCATAGTCACGACATGGAAAGCAACTACATCGGTCTTCCCTGAATCTTTAGCGGCAAAAAAATCGCTGATACACAGGCGTCGGTCACGAGTTTGGCGCGGGAAAGTAAAGCGCGTTCTTTCTTGGCCTTTGTTTTCACCTTCATGGTGAAGGATGACCAAGTCATTGCCTTCGCTGTAGCAAGGAAAGTAACCATAAACCACAGCGGCATTGAGCCAGCCACTTGCTTGAACTTCATTGAGCAATGAACGCAACCGTGGTCGTCCTTCACTTTCGACCATATTTTCATATTCACCGCGATTACCTTTGAGTCCCCACTGGCCAACGAATAATGCTCGCTCATCAAGCATGCCCGCGTAGTCGCTGAGTTGAATTCCTTTGACTACTCGCGAGCCAAAAAACGGCGGAGTTGGTATATCAACATCTAGTGCTACATCACTGCGTCGTGTATCAATCGGAAGCTCTTCACTCTTTACGCGAGTGTTAGCAACTTTGCGTTCGCGAAGTGCGGGCAAGGCTGCACCGGGTTCACCACGTTTTACAGCCATGATCGAATCCATCAAGCGCAAACCTTCGAAGGCATCGCGGGCATAGCGAACTTCACCTGGGAATAACGCTGCTAGATCTTGTTCTACATAGGCACGAGTCAAAGCTGCCCCGCCCAAAACAATCGGCCACTTCTGGTCTAAACCGCGCGCGGTAATTTCCTGCAAGTTCTCTTTCATAATGACCGTTGACTTCACCAACAAACCACTCATGCCAATGGCATCAGCATTTGCTTCAAGAGCTCCATCAATAATCTGATTAATTGTCTGCTTGATTCCGATATTAACCACACGATATCCATTGTTGGTCAAAATAATGTCGACCAAGTTCTTTCCAATATCGTGAACATCACCCTTTACTGTTGCAAGCAACATCGTTCCGCGACCTTCGTCACCTGTTTTTTCCATAAATGGTTCAAGCTGGGCAACCGCGGTTTTCATAACTTCGGCGCTTTGCAAAACGAAAGGTAGTTGCATCTCACCTTTACCAAACAACTCTCCTACGACCTTCATGCCTTCAAGTAGATGAGTATTGATAATTTCAAGCGGCGGGGTGCCAAGTGCCATCGCCTCTTTTAGATCATCTTCAAGGCCGACTTTTTCACCATCGATAATTCGGCGTTGTAGTCGCTCATATAAAGGCAAAGCAGCCAGCGCCTCGGCTCGTGCATTCTTGCTCGTTGCAAGTTCAACGCCATCAAACATTTGTAGGAATTCTTGCAGTGGGTCGTATGTGCATTCTTCGCCATCAAAGGTACGACGATCGTAAACAAGATCCAGTGCAACTTGTTTTTGTCGCTCATCGATTCGCGCCATTGGGGTGATTTTTGATGGGTGAACGATTGCCGAATCAAGACCAGCCTGAACGCACTCGTTCAGGAAAACAGAGTTCAGAACGATTCGTGCAGCGGGATTGAGTCCAAAGGAAACGTTACTTACGCCGAGCGTGGTTTGTACCTCGGGAAACTCTACCTTCAGTTGTCTAATGGCATTGATAGTTTCAATTCCATCTTTGCGTGTTTCTTCCTGGCCGGTTGCTATTGGAAATGTAAGGCAATCGATCAAGATGTCGCCAACATTCATGTCCCAGTTATCGCGAAGATCGGCAATTAAACGTCGCGCAATTCGCAACTTCCATTCGGCATCTCTTGCCTGGCCTTCTTCATCAATAGTTAAGGCAACAACGCTTGCACCATGTTCTTTCACAAGTGGCATGATCTTTGCAAAGCGTGAAGTTGGGCCATCACCATCTTCATAATTGACTGAGTTAATAACGCATCGGCCGCCTAGATGTTCCAAACCGGCTTTGAGAACTGCAGGTTCAGTTGAATCAAGAACTATCGGAAGTGTGCTTGAAGTTGCAAAGCGTGAAGCAAGTTGACTCATGTCAGCTGCGCCATCTCGCCCAACATAATCCACGGACAGGTCGAGCATGTGCGCACCATCACGAATTTGATCGCGAGCGATCTCAACGCACTTTTCCCAGTCTTCAGCAAGCAGTGCATCTCTAAAGGCTCGTGAACCGTTCGCATTGGTACGTTCACCAATTGCTAAGTACGTTTTGTCTTGTCTAAAGGGAACATACTGATACAAAGATGAGGCACCAGGATCCAATTCGGGTGATCTGACTGCAATTGCTTTACCACTTACTTTTTCAACTACAGCTGCCAAGTGAGCTGGCGTAGTTCCGCAACAACCACCAACCAAGGAAATTCCATAATCATCAACGAAACCTTCGAGAGCGATTGCAAGCTCATTTGGACCCAGTGGATAAGAGGCACCGTTTGCTCCGAGAACCGGCAAACCAGCATTGGGCATGACCGAGATCGCAACTTTAGAATTCTTGCTGAGGTAACGAAGGTGTTCGGACATTTCTGTAGGACCAGTTGCACAATTGAGACCAATCAAATCAATTCCCATTGGCTCCAGCGTATTGAGCGCTGCTCCGATTTCAGAACCTAGGAGCATGGTTCCGGTTGTCTCGACAGTTACTTGTGCGATCAAAACGATGTCGCGGTCGGCTTCACGAATAGCTTGTCTGCAGCCATTGACAGCGGCTTTGACTTGCAAAAGGTCTTGTGAAGTTTCAACCAATAACGCATCACATCCAGAATCTGATAAACCTTTTGCCGCTGTGTAATAAGCGATCTTTAAATTTTCATAGGTGGTGTGACCAAGACTCGGAAGTTTGGTTCCCGGTCCAAGTGATCCCAAGACGAATCGTGGCTTTTGTTCGGTGGAAAAAGCATCCGCGGCTTCACGCGCAATCTTTCCGCCCGCAAAAGCGAGTTCGTAAATTCGATCCTCAATTCCATAATCGGCCAGGTTGGACCAATTAGCGCCAAAAGTATTTGTTTCAATAGCATCGACACCGGCAGTTAGATACTCGTTGTGAACCGAGCGGACAATGTCTGGACGGCTGACGTTGAGAATCTCATTACAGCCTTCATGATTTTGAAAATCTTCTAAGGTTGGATTGGCAGCCTGAAGCATGGTTCCCATAGCACCGTCAGCAACAACTACTCGCGTTGCCAGGGCTTGGCGTAGCAATCCCGGGCGCGCAATAGGTGTACTCATTTGCCCAAGGTTACCTTAAGGTTGCTTTCATGGAGATTCATCAGATTCCTCTGCTCCGAGAACCCATCATGATTGTGGCGTTTTCTGGGTGGAATGATGCAGCAGAGGCAGCATCTGGTGCGGTTGAACACTTACTGTCTGGTTGGCGTGACAAAAGCGATGATGTCCTTCCAGAACTGATTGCAGAGGTTGAGTCTGAGGATTTCTATGATTTTCAAGTAAATCGTCCAGTCGTTTCAATTGATGAATCCGAAATTCGCAGTATTACCTGGCCGTCAACGCAAGTTTTTGGAATGGCCATCCCGTCCATGAAACGTGACTTAGTGATTGTCACAGGTGTTGAACCATCGATGAAGTGGAAGAGCTTTACTTCAGAGCTTTTGGACTTGGCCGATGACCTAGAAGTTTCGTTAATTGTCTCGCTAGGTTCATTGCTGGCAGATACTCCTCACACCAGACCAATCACCGTCACTGGAACCGGCGCGCATCCGTCAATTGCACATCGTCTTGGTGTTTCTGTATCCAAGTATGAAGGGCCGACCGGAATTTTAGGAATCATCCAAGATGGCTGTATGCGCAGAGGAATCGATGCAATTTCCTTATGGGCCGCAGTTCCTCACTATGCCTCCAACGCACCTTCACCTAAGGCAACGCTTGCTCTGATCAATACGCTCGAAGAGTTCCTTAACATCAAGATTCCATTATCTGATCTTCCAGAAAGAGCGGATGCATGGGAGCGTGAAGTCAATGATTTGGCTGCCGATGATTCTGACATCGCTGATTACGTAAAAGCATTAGAGGAAAGTAAGGACGCAGCTGAGCTTCCAGAGGTTTCTGGAGACACGATTGCAAAGGAGTTCGAACGGTACTTGCGGCGACAACAGGAAGACTAAAGCTGAAGTCCTAACAGAGCATCCAATACAGCTCTGAGTTCTGTGGGATTTCCTCCTTGAGAACCGTTTAATGTTTCGGTGCTCCATGCATTTAGAGCTGAAACAATCTGCGCAGTGTCAAGGTCATTGCTCAGTGCCACGATAATTACGTTTATCAAATCTGTCGTTGGCGCACAGTTATCCCGCGCAAGTGCTTGTTTTAACTGACCGATCGAATCTTGTGCCTGAAGCAAAATCGCATCACTCCACATTCGATCTGCTCTGTAATGATCTGACATCAGCGCCCATCGAATAGCCATTGGATCCACACCTGATGCAACTAGTCGCGAAACAAAGACCAAGTTGCCCTTGCTTTTGCTCATTTTCTCGCCATCCAAACCGATCATTCCGGTATGAACATATGAGTGTGCCAATTCTTTTCCAGTCATCACATGTGCTTGCGCCGCGCACATTTCATGGTGCGGGAAGATCAGGTCGCTTCCGCCACCTTGGACATCGATAAGGGTTTCCTCTAAATCTGATGGATCTAAGTACTCAAGTGCGATAGCGGTGCATTCGATGTGCCAACCAGGTCGTCCCTTTCCTAACTCTGAATCCCAACCCGGCTCATTTTTACGCTGTGACATCCACACCAAGCAATCAAGCGGATCAATCTTTCCAGCACGCCCAGGGTCTCCCCCGCGTTCTGAAAATATTTTCAGCATTTTGTCTTCTGATAAATGCGACCTATTTCCGAATTTCTCATCTTTCCTGTTTGAAAAATAAAAATCATCATCAACTGGGTAAATACTCGATTGCTCTCGCAAATCAGCTATAGCTTTGATAACGAGCGGGATAGCTTCTACTGCTCCGATGTAGTGTGCAGGTGGGATAACTCGCAGATGCGTCATGTCTGATCTGAACAAATCAATTTGTTGATGAGCAAGATCGTTCCAATCAACGCCATCTCGCTGAGCGCGCTCCAAGAGTGGGTCATCGATGTCGGTGATGTTTTGAACATAGGAAACTTGAGCACCCGTGGCCCTTAGATATCGATTGATTAAATCAAAGGTCAGATAAGTGGCGGCGTGACCTAAATGAGTTGCGTCGTAGGGAGTGATGCCGCAGACATACATGCGATAGAGATTCTTCTTTGGTAACACTCTTTTTGTTCCCGATGCAGTATCACTCAAAGCTAGTGGTGGAAAGTTTGCAGAATTTTCCAGCTGGGGCACGGCTACTGAAGCCCAAGATTTCATGAGGTAATCGTATTACTTTCTTAGAATGCTGGCCACGGAACTGCGGGCCAATTTGGATTTGGAGCTGGAAAACAACCCTCTGTTAACAATTTTTTAACTCTTGAATCGATGGCATCTATTTCATCATTGGTCAAAAGTGTATCTAATTTAATGCGTAGATCTGCTTGCAACGAAGATTTCGCGTGCTCAAGAATCTGTATCTCATTATCCGTAAAAGGCTCGCCAGAGAATTGCCATAAAACGGTTCGTAATTTGTCCTCTGAGTGAAAAGTGACTCCGTGATCGCAGCCATAAACAACATCCCTATTAATTGGCAATAAGTGGCCTATTTTGCGATCGGTGTTGTTAATGATTGCGTCAAAAAGTGACATCGTGCGAAGTCCAGGATGATCTGTCGAGAAAAATTGAGCAAGATCAATTGAGTCGTCGATGGTTATCCATTCTTGTGCCATGCCTTCACCATATGGACCATCACGCAAAACAGTTAAAGGCACAACATGTAAACCTAAATGTTCGCTCACTACATATGCGGCGAATTCACGATGAGCTAAGCACCCATCTGGAAAATCCCACAGAGGTCGCTCCCCTGCTATGGGTTTGTAGATGCACACCATTTCTTGTCCATCTAAATTCGAAACGGCATACAAAGTTGCATTAGATGCATCCACCAAACGACCGGTCACTCGCAGCGTGCCATCGCGCAGCATAATCAACTTATCGTCGGTAGCCATTGGCCCTCGGACATAGATGTCCTCTTGGATCGATTGGAATAGCACAGAATGGACACGGCAATCTTCCGGCATTGACGACAGCTTTTGAGCGTTGTACAAAAGCGATGGCCATTGCTAATGAGAAGTTGATTTCGAGAACCTGACCCTCGGCATCTTGCTCGTCATCTTCTAGTTCGTATAATTCAAAGGTAATAAGTTGTTTTTCATCGTCCCAAGCTAGAGAGATAGCTCCAACTTGAAACTCTTCATCTACCGGTGTCTCAAGAGGTGCGTCGTCATTTGCAACCGAGATAACTGAAATCAACGGATTGCTTTTTCTAACTTCGGCAACAATCAGTTCAAGCCGACTTGCGATTGCTGCAACTTGCGCCTTTTCAACTGCAACGCTTACAACACGAGCTTTTTCACGGGCTTGAATAAAGAAGGCGCGTTCTCCAGGTTGGCCAATCGTTCCGACAACGCAGCGTTCGGGATTATTAAAAACATGCCTCACTTACCCGAACCTCCGCCAAGCAAGTTTTTCGAACGCTTAGGCGCCTGCAATAGATCAGTAATCACGGCGCGAGTGTCATTAACCAAGAGAACTCTTGGTTTCACCGAGGCATATTCAATGATCGATACCGATGCTGGATCAATAATTATTCGCTGAAACTCATCTAGATGCATGCCCAGCGCAGAAGCAACTATGGCTTTAATTACATCACCGTGACTTACAAACACTGCAACCTTTGAATCCGGCAAGGATGCGGCTTGATGAACCGCAGACATCGCACGCGCCTGCATTGCCGCAATTCCTTCACCGCCTGGAAAATACATTCTGCTCGGAGACTCTTGAACCGTTTTCCATTCTTTTTTGCGAGATAAAGCAGCCAGGCGTTTTCCGCTCCACTGTCCGTAGTCAACTTCATTGAGAAGCGGATCGACTATTGGTTCAAAGTCAGGGTTATTTTTAAGCACACATTCATTTAGCCAAGGCGCGATGGTTTCAAAACATCTCTCCATTGGTGATATTCGCATTTGCGCGATTGGGAAAATTCCTAAGCGATTTGAAAGTTCGACCGACTGCTTGACACCTTTCTCCGACAGGTGCACATTGGGAATACGACCAGACAAGACTCCAGATGCATTGGATTGCGAATGAGCATGTCTAATCAAAACTAGGCGCATAATGAAAGGCTATCGCAGCTTTTGCCGATCAGCCTTGCTAAGGTCACGCCATGGAAAAACGACGAGCCGGAGTCAGCGGTCTAGCACTCTCACGCCTCGGCTTGGGCACAATGACATGGGGTCGGGATACTGATGAAATAGAAGCCGCCGATCAATGTCGAGCATTTCTTGATGCTGGTGGCAATTTCTTGGATACCGCCGCGACTTATGGTGATGGAGACAGCGAAAGAGTAATCGGTGGATTGATTGGAACTCTCTTTGCAAGAGATGAAGTAATTATCGCCACCAAGGCAGGAATTAATTTTTCAGAGGGCGTCAGAAAAGTTGATGCATCACGACACTCTTTAATTGCAGATCTTGATCGCTCTCTAAGTCGATTAGGAACTGATTTTGTAGATATTTGGCAAGTGCACAATTGGGATGAGCTAACGCCACTGGATGACACCTTGTCCGCACTTGATTACGCTTACACAACTGGTCGTGCGCGGTATGTGGGAATCAGCAATTTTTCTGGTTGGCAGTTGGCAAGAGCTGCAACCAAGCAGCAAGCTAATTCCATGAAAGCACCCCTCACCACGGTGCAAGGTGAGTATTCATTGCTCAATAGATCTGCCGAGTATGAACTCATTGATGCTTCACTTGAATGTGGTTTGGGTTTTCTTGCGTGGGCACCTTTGGCACGCGGTGTTCTAACCGGAAAATATCGAAAAGGAATCCCCAGTGATTCCCGCGGGGCCGCACCACACTTTGCTAAACATATTGAGCCTTACCTTGATGCACGCTCGACGAAGATAGTTGAAGCGGTTGCAGTTGCTGCCGAAGGCCTGGGTTTTTCTCCGCTCGAGGTTGCTTTAGCGTGGGTTCGAGATGCACCTGGTGTGACAAGCGCGCTTATTGGAGCAAGAACGGGAGCGCAATTACGAGGCGTTTTAAAGAGTGAGGAAATTTCACTTCCAGACATCGTGCGCACCGCACTTGATGAAATCAGTCTTTAAATTGCTCCAGTGTTTTTAGGCGTGCTCCAGAAAATCTTTCAACACTCTGGTTCCAAAAGTTAGACCATCGACTGGAACTCTCTCATCTACACCATGGAACATTGCCATGAAGTTGAAATCTGCATCCAATTTCAGTGGCGAGAATCCATAGCCAATAATTCCTAGATCAGCCAACGCTTTATTATCTGTTCCACCGCTCATTACATACGGAACCGGAATAGCAACCGAATCTTCTTTAATAAGTGCGTTACACATGGCCTCTACTAGGTCGCCTTCAAAGGGAACTTCCAGAGCTTTATCACGAGTAATCGTTTCGACTGTGATGTTTTCACCAATCAAGTTCTTGATGGTTTCGTTCATCTCATCTTCAAAGCCAGGAATGAAACGGCCATCCACAGTTGCACTTGCTGAACCCGGGATCACATTGGCCTTGTAACCAGCATCAAGCATTGTCGGATTGGTCGTATTTTGAAGCGTTGCGCCAATCATTGTTGAGGCAAATCCAATTTCTTTGAGTAATGGACGAAGATCTTCTTCGTTATATGGCTTGCCAGTTTCCTCAGCAATTCTTTTGAAGAAAGCCTTAACTGTCTTGCTATAACGCTGTGGCCATTCAAAACGACCGATTTTGGCCACGGCCTCGGAAAGTGTTGTTATTGCATTGTCATCATTCATCATTGATCCGTGACCAGCTCGACCATTTGCGGTTAAACGCATCCAGTGAATACCTTTTTCAGCGGTTTCGATGAGATAGAGGCGCTTTCCACCCGTAACAGTTACCGAAAAACCACCAACTTCAGATACCGCTTCAGTGCACCCGGCAAAAACTTCGGGATGATTCTTGACCATAAAGTGTGAACCGAAGATACTTCCTGCTTCTTCATCTGCAAAAAACGCTAGGACGATATCTCTTTCTGGAACGTAACCAGTGCGTTTCCATTCTCTAACAGTTGCAAGAATCATGGCATCCATATTTTTCATATCGACTGCGCCGCGACCCCAAATGAATCCATCTTTAATAATCCCTGAGAATGGATCGACCGACCAATCATCGGCATTAGCGGGAACAACATCGATATGTCCGTGCACAACTAAACCTGGACGTTGTGAGTTACTTCCTTTGATTCGAGCAATTACATTGCAGCGACCTGGTGCAGACTCATAAATAGTTGATTCAATCCCAACTTCAGTCAACAGCGATGCGATGTAATCGGAAACCGCTTTTTCATCGCCTTTTCCTTCGCCATAGTTAACGCTAGGAATTCGAATTAACTCCTGGCAGATTCGGATGGCTTCGGATTCAAGTGCGCTGTGTGTTGTACTCATTTCGCTATTCTTGCACCCAATTGCTATCCTTTCCTATCACTCAGTCCGGGTGGCGGAATTGGCAGACGCGCTAGCTTGAGGTGTTAGTTCCCGCAAGGGATTAGGGGTTCAAGTCCCCTCTCGGACACATGAAAATAGATGACGCTCTATCGCTCATCCGTGAAATTCCCGACTATCCGAAACCAGGGATACGTTTTCAAGACATCACCCCATTACTTGCACACGGCGAAGCGTTCATTGCAATAACTGAAAAGTTTGCCACCTTTGCAGACTCTTCCACATTGGTTGCTGGAATCGAAGCACGCGGTTTCATTTTTGCATCCGCCGTAGCCAACCAGTTAAGAAGCGGTTTCGTTCCGATCCGAAAAGCTGGAAAATTACCTCACTTAACAATTTCTGAGAGCTACGGACTTGAATACGGCGTTGACACTTTAGAGCTACATATTGATGCAGTGGCTCCAGGTTCAAAAGTTCTTCTCATCGATGATGTTCTAGCAACTGGTGGCACAATCGGTGCTGCAATCGAGTTAATCCAACGACTGGGTGGCCAAGTAACTCATGTTCTAGCACTTCTTGAAATCAGTGGTTTACCTGGACGAGAACGACTCAATCAGAAATATCCTGAGATTCCAGTTACTTCGCTGGTAGTTTCTTAGCAATGCGCATCCTGCAAATTCAAGGATTACGAGCGGTAGCCGCTCTCCTTGTAACTATCTACCATGCCCATCTAGTGCCTGGCGGGTTTATTGGCGTTGATATTTTCTATGTGATTTCGGGTTATCTCATAACAGGCCTGATCATTCGTGAGATCGATAAAACTGGTCGCCTTGATCTTAATGAATTCTACCAACGACGCATCAAAAGACTATTGCCTACTTCGGTTTTTGTTCTCTTTGTTACAGCAATCGTTGGGTTCTTTGTTCTACCGGCAATCACGCGTGATGCGCTGGGCCGCGATTTGTTTGCTGCGGCGGCATATGTCTCTAACTATCTTTTCGCGTGGTGGGAAAATGATTACCAAAATCTAGATGCAACGCCGTCACCATTTATCCATTACTGGTCCTTGGCCGTTGAAGAACAGTTCTACGTGGTGTGGCCTATTTTCATTCTGTTCCTATCTCGATACGGAAAGCGCGCAATCCTTAACGGGGTGGCCGTTGTTACGGCTTTATCTTTTCTATTCTCGCTCTACTTGACCCAAGCTGCACCCATCTGGGCCTTCTATTCACTTCCAACTCGCGCATGGGAACTTGGCGTTGGCGCACTTTTGCTTTTCATACCGGACAAGTTTTTAAGGAACCGATATTTTCCTTGGATCGGTGCAATAGGTCTTGCGATTGGCACATTTAGTTTCAACGAAAGCACCGCTTTTCCTGGGATCAATGCGCTCCTACCTGTAATTGCCACCGCCATTTTGATTGCCACGATTCCTATCTGGCCACGATTCTTTAATGACCTTAGCAATAACCGACTGATGCAATGGCTTGGCGGAATCTCCTATCCCCTGTATCTATGGCATTGGCCGGCC
>CAYMNN010000001.1:0-2525 GCA_964391815.1 uncultured Candidatus Planktophila sp. | reverse complement strand
TGCTTTATGGTGATTCACACGCGGCTCAGTGGTTTCCAGCGTTGGAACAATTGGCGCGAGAAAAAGGTTTTGAGTTAACTTCCTTAACAAAATCAGCATGTTCCTCGGTTGACAGCCCCCGCGCAGATCAAGGCGCCTACAAGAATTCCGAGTGTGAGAAGTGGCGCGAAAACTCAATTAAACGGATTCAAAAGCTGCAACCTGATGCGGTCATAGTCAGCAGTTTCCAACACTTTACGGTTCCGAGAGGATATTCAAGTAGAGAGCAGTGGTGGAATCAGGGACAACGCCGACTTCTTGCTGATCTTCAAGGCTCGTCACGAAATCTTGTTTACATCAGTGACACGCCTAAACCTCTCCGTGATATTCCGAACTGTTTAGCGACCAAAGATGTGAAGAGTTGTGACACAACTGAACCCACGCCAAATCTGATCATTAATGGTTTCAAGAAGATTGATCCAACTTCTTGGCTCTGCACCGACAAGTGTCCGGCTATCAAAGATGGCTATGTGGCTTATCGTGATGCCTCGCACATTTCAGTGGATGCAGCTCTTGCCTTGGCCCCACTCTTGGAAATTGCCTTGCGCGATAAGGGGTTATTTTCTTAGCTCTGTGGCAGGATGCGCCACATGGCTGAATTGATTTACTACTGCGGAACCATGGACAGCGGAAAATCCACGCTGGCCTTACAGACCGCACACAATCATCAAAGTCGCGGCCGCACGGGGTTGATTTTCACCAACAAAGATCGTGCGGGTGCTGGAGTTATCTCTTCACGACTGGGTCTATCAAGTCCTGCAATCGAGGTTTTCCCAGAGCTAGATATTCATAAGTTAGTTGTTGACAAGTTATCTATAGGCGAGCGAATTGATTACATCATCTGTGATGAAGCGCAGTTCTACGAAAGTATTCAGATTGATCAATTAGCTCGTGTGGTAGATGGCTTAGGCATTGATGTTTTTGCTTTTGGGATTCTTGCTGACTTTAGAACAAAGCTTTTCCCTGGATCTGCCAGACTGGTTGAATTAGCCGATCGCGTAAACACCCTGCAAGTAGAAGCCCTTTGCTGGTGCGGTTCCCGTGCTACTCATAATGCACGAACTGTCGGCGGCGTGATGGTGGTTGAAGGTGAGCAAGTAGTTGTTGGCGACGTAGCACCAGGTGCCGAAGTTGCTTACGAAGTTCTATGTCGCAGACACCACATGCGACAAGTTACAGCAAGAGTCTCACGCGCAGCCCACACATCTTCTCTTCCACTACCTTTCAAGGAGTAACAATGAAAACTCGCGGTTATGCAGCACTTGCAGCTAAGGCAAACCTGACTTCATATGAGTTCAATCGTCGAGATCTGGGCGAACATGATGTCGCCTTGGATATTTCCTACGCTGGCATCTGTCACAGTGACATCCACCAGGTTGCTGAAGAATGGGGTCCAGCAATTTTCCCGATGGTTCCGGGCCATGAAATCGCTGGAATTGTCACTTCTATTGGTAGCAAAGTGTCGAAATTTTCAGTCGGCGACAAAATCGGCGTTGGAGTCTTTGTTGATTCATGCCGAAAATGCCCAAGTTGTGTCAAAGGTTTGCAGCAGTATTGCGTAGAAGGAATGACGGGAACTTATAACGGCCTTGAACGGGACGGGGTTACCGTTGCTATGGGTGGATATTCAAATAATTTTGTGATTAACGAGGATTACGCAGTTCGCATCCCAGACAACTTACCCATGGATGGGGTTGCACCATTATTGTGTGCAGGAATTACTTTGTATTCACCAATCAAACATTGGAAAGTCCAACCAGGTATGAAGGTTGCCGTCATGGGATTAGGCGGATTAGGACACATGGGCGTGAAGTTCGCTGTTGCCATGGGCGCAGAAGTAACTGTTTTGTCGCACTCCCCTAGCAAGGAATCTGATGCGAAAGCTATGGGTGCTCATCACTTTGTCAGCACGAAAGATTCAAAAAATTTGGAGCCGCTTGCTAAGAGCTTTGATCTTATTCTGAACACAGTCAGTGCTGAATTAGTAATCGGTGATTACCTCAATCTGCTGAAGTTAGATGGAACCCTTGTTGTAATTGGCTTGCCTGGTAAGCCATATGAAGTCCATGTTGGAACCTTGCTCAATGGACGGAGATCGATCGCCGGATCGATGATTGGTGGAATTCCAGAGACGCAGGAGATGCTTGATTTCTGTGCGGAACATGGGATTGTCAGTGATGTCGAAGTTATCAAAGCTGACTACATCAACGAGGCTTATAAGCGCACTGTTGCAAGTGATGTGAAATATCGCTTTGTGATTGATGCATCAACTTTCTAGATAAGGTGAACAACCAGCGCAAATAATGGTGCAATTGCCAATGCTGGCAATAAGTTACCGACCGCAACACTCTTGATGTTAAGCAGTTTCAGGGCGATGCAAATCAACATGATTCCACCTACTATGGTCATTGCATCGATTTGGTATCCGGATAAGACTTCTCCCAAACCAAAACCGATCACCGTCCACATTCCTTGATAAATGCCAA